>NZ_BAAGPR010000166.1:0-11981 GCF_054783955.1 Streptomyces mayteni
CGCCTGCCGGCCGCCCGGCTGGCGCCAGCGTTCAGCCGGCCGCACCCGGCCGGTGCCTCGGCGCGCACGGTGGCGCAGCGTCCCCGCGTCGCGGCTTTGTCGCAGGGCGGCCAGGCCGGACCTGGCTGGCGCCAGCGTTCAGCCGGCCGGACCCGGCCGTATGCCGGGGCCGCGCTCCGCGCGGCGGCGCTCCCCGCCCACGCCGCGCGGCGTTAGCGCGTCGTGTCGTCGGAGCGGCCGCGCAGTGCCGGTGTGGTGAGGAGTTGGGAGAGGGCGGCCGCTGGCATGGGGCGGGCGTAGTGCCAGCCCTGGCCGGTGTCGCAGCCGATGCGGCGGAGGCGTTCGGCCTGGGCGGGGCCCTCCACGCACTCGGCCGTCACCGTCAGGCCGAGCTTGTGGGCCAGCTGGACCAGGGACGTCACGATCGTCTCGTCGGCCGGGTTCAGGTGGCGCGCGGTGCGGAAGCCGCGGACGAAGAGGCCGTCGAGTTTGAGGGCCCGCACCGGGAGCCGGCTGAGGTAGGCGAGGTTGGAGTAGCCGGTGCCGAAGTCGTCGATGGCGATCCGGACTCCCATGTCGGAGAGCGCCTGGAGGGCCTGGAGCGGCCGGCCGGCCGAGCCCATCACGGCCGACTCGGTCAGCTCCAGCTGGAGCAGCCCGGACGGCAGCCCGGACTCCTCGAGCGCCTCCGCCACGTCCCGCACCAGGTCCGAGTCCCACACCTGACGCACCGCCACGTTCACGCTCACGAACAGCGGCGCCGCCGGGTGGTCGAGCTGCCAGCGGCGGGCCTGCCGGCACGCCTCGCGCAGCACCCAGCGCCCGAGCGGCACGATCGCGCCGTTCTCCTCGGCCAGGCCGACGAACTTGTCGGGGCCGAGCTTCCCGAACCGCGGGTGATTCCAGCGCACCAGCGCCTCCGCCCCGCGCACGATGTCGTCCGCGAGCCCCACGATCGGCTGGTACTCCAGTGTGAACTCCCCGCGCTCCACCGCCGGACGGAGCGTCGAGGAGAGCGACTGCCGCGTCATGCGGTTGGCGTTCCGCTCCGGGTCGAAGAGCGTCCACCTGGCCTTGCCGTCCGTCTTGGCCCAGTAGAGCGTCGTGTCGGCCGCCTGCATCAGGTTGGTCGCCGAGGTGCCCGCCGACTCGCGCTCCACCACGCCGATGCTGGCGGAGACGGCCAGCCGCTGGCCGTCCAGGTCGAACGGCGGCCGCAGCGCCGTCAGCATGGCCTCGGCGAGGCCGGTCAGCTGCTCGGTGCCGGACGACCCCTCCACCAGCACCGCGAACTCGTCCCCGCCGAGGCGGGCCACCAGGTGCCCGCCGGCGCCCGTCGCGCAGTGGGCGAGCCGCTGCGCGGCCGCGCCGAGCAGCTGGTCGCCGACCCGGTGGCCGAGGGTGTCGTTGATGGCCTTGAAGCCGTCGAGGCCCAGGTAGCAGAGGCCGATCCGGCCGGTCGCCGAGTCGGCGAGCGCGGTGGTGAGGCGTTCGAAGAACAGCGCCCGGTTGGGCAGCCGGGTCACCGGGTCGTGCATCTGGATGTGCCGCAGCCGCTGCTGGAGGTCGCGGCGCTCGCTGATGTCCTGCACGGTGAGCAGCGCGGCCGCGGCGGCGGCCGCGTCGTCACCGGTGGGCAGCACCGTGACCTCGGCCCACAGCGTGTGCCCGTCCGCGTGCTTGAGCCGCCGGGTGCACCGCATCCGGTCGCTGTGCCCGCGCAGCACCGCGTGGTAGGAGCCGCGGGTGCGGCCGTCCAGGCCGAGCCCGGTGACGGCGTCGGCGCGCTGGCCCGCCAGGGCCGCCGGCTCGACGCCGAGCAGCAGCCCGAGGGCGGGGTTGGCCGCCAGGATCTGGCCCGATCTGCCCACCAACGCCATCGGCAGTTGGGCGATCCGGAAGGCCGCCCGATAGTCCCGGAGAACATCACTCTCCGTGAAGGATGTCGGGGTCGCGCCGAGGCCGCCTTCGGGGTCTTGGCCCGGTCCTTTGGGGGGTCCGTTCACCGATCGCTCCCGGAGGGGACTGGTCGCCTGGCGGATGCCGCTGTCGGGCGCTCGCCGGCTGCTCGCTGGCGCATCCGCGCTGGAAATGTGGCGATCATAGAGGTTACGCGGCGGCTGGAGCCAGTGCCCGGCGGGCCTGTCTCTTTCTCTGAAATCTGTGCTTGCGACAAATTTTCGAGAAGCTGATCGTTTCTGCTCGACGTGTTTGTAGTCACGATCGTTAACGAGCGATGAATACGCAGGGTGATCGTACTGCCCATGACCCGCGCGGCCTACTGAAACAGGCCAAGTCCTCCCAAATCTGAACAGAGTGGTGGCGGTGTTCCCTCGCGGAGTTCTCTCGCGGATTCCCCCACGGCTCGACGGGAGGTCGATGTGCGCCGCGCCTACCGCAGACCCGCCGCGGTGCTCACCGTGCTGGCCGCCCTGATCGGCACCACGCTGACGGCGGGACCCGGCACCCACGCGATCGCCGACGAGCCCTGCAGCCTGCCCCGCGCCGCGATCCACCACTCCGAGGGCGTCGACAGCTGGAACGGCGACTACCCCAGGCCGGTCGGCGAGCTGAAGGCCGTCATGCTGTTCCTCTCCTTCCCCGACGCCAGGCCGAAGACCGACCCGGCCGCCATCGCCGAGGACTACTTCCCGGCCACCAGCGACTACTTCCGCGCCGCCTCCTACGGCACGTTCGACCTGCGACCCACCGTCACCGACCGCTGGATCGAGATGCCGGACGACTCCCGCTCCTACGCCATACAGCGCGACTGGGAGCCCGACCGGCGCTACGCCTACCTCCGGGACGCGCTGGGCGCCGTGGCGCCGCACGTCGACCTCGCCGACTACGACGTCGTCTACCTGGTCGCCGACCCCGACGCGCCGGGCGTCGACTCCGACGCCACCAAGGTGGTCAACTTCGATCGGCCCATGACGGTGGGCGACGCCAGCGTCCACCGCGTCGTCACCGTCTTCGAGCGCCGCCCACCCGACCGGAACGTGCTGGCCCACGAGACCGGACACGTCTTCGACCTGCCCGACCTCTACAACCGGCCGGAGGACGGCTACGGCGACTGGGACACCCACGTCGGCGACTGGGACCTGATGGGCAGCCAGTTCGGGCTGTCGCCCGAGCTCTTCGGCTGGCACAAGTGGAAGCTCGGCTGGCTCGACGCCGACCACGTCGACTGCGTGCGCGGCCTCGGCACCACCCGGCACACCCTCCAGCCGCTCGCCGCCCCGCTCGACGGCTCGGCGCCGGCCGCCGACACCCGGCTCGCCGTGGTCCGCCTCGGGCCAGAGGAGGCGCTGGTGGCCGAGGCACGCGCCCCGATCGGGAACGACGCCACCACCTGCACCCACGGCGTGCTGCTCTACCGGGTGCGCAGCGACGTGGCGTCCGCCGACGGCCCGATCCAGGTGCTCGACGGCCATCCGGAGACCAGCGCCTGCCACGCCGCCTCCGTCCATCCCCGGCTGGCCGACGCCCCGCTGGGCACCGGCGAGAGCTACTACGACACCGAGACCGGCGTCCGCGTCGAGGTCGGCGACCGCACGGCGACCGGCGGTTGGGACATCAAGATCGTGCGGGAGCGCGCGGAGACCTGAGCGAACCCGGCGCAGCCGGCGAACGCGACAGACACAAGGAAGGGGCCCCACCTCTCGGTGGGGCCCCTTCATCAGGTGCGCCGCCAGGGACTCGAACCCCGGACCCGCTGATTAAGAGTCAGCTGCTCTAACCAACTGAGCTAGCGGCGCTTGCTGACGTCTGAGACTCTAGCACCCCCGTCCGGCGGAACAAAAATCGACGGGAGCCCTCCCACCTGGGGCCTCAGGGACGGCGTCGCAGCAGCTCACGACCGAACTCGATCATCTTGACCGCGTAGTCCTCGGTCCACCCCGCGCGCTCCGCGACGGCGGCGGCCGGGATCCGGTCGAAGCGCTTGGGGTCGGCCAGCCTGGCGGCCGCCATCGCCTGGAACTCGACCGAGCGGTCCGCGGCCGCCTGGAAGGCCACCGCGAGTTCCGTCGCCCGGTCGAGGAGCTCGCCAGGATCGGCGATCGACTCGAGTGCGAAGAAGTGCTCCTCGTCCGGCTGCTCGGCGGGCGGCTCGAAGAACAACGCCGCCGGGCGGCGGTACCGCGGCGGCTCGGGCGCCTGGCCGGAATCGGACATGCGGACGCTCTCCTCACCCGGCCTCGGCGCACCCGGCCTCGGCCGATCTCAGGACGGCGGGGCGAGCTGCTCCCGCCGTGCCGATCCATTGTGCCGCGACGCCCCGCGAAGCCGCTCGGCGGCGGAGAGCCGCTCGTGGGCCTGCCCGTCGCGCGGCCGGGGCGCGGTCAGGCTCTTCGGCCCCTTCGCCACCTCCCGGCTCCTGCCGCCCGTGGCCCGGGACGCGACCCCGACCAGGTCGTACCGCTCCCGGAGCCACTCCCCGAAGCGCAGCAGCGGGCGGGCGAGCAGCAGCCCGAGCACCATCACGCCGGCGCCGGCCACCGCGTCCGTGAAGTAGTGGTTGGCCGTGCCCATGACCACGATGGTGGTGATCAGCGGATAGCCGACGGCCAGGGCGCGCACCAGCGGGGTGCGCGCCCCGTAGTGCCAGAGCGCGGCGCCGCACCAGAGCGACCAGCCGACGTGCAGGCTGGGCATCGCCGCGTACTGGTTGGTGAAGTCGCCCATGCCGCTCGGCGCGCTCGCGTCGTCCGTCCACCAGCCGTACTGCGCGTACTGGGCGAGGCTGTCGACGAAGCCGTAGTTGCCGGGCAGCAGCCGGGGCGGGCTGGTGGGCACCAGCGTGAAGCCGACCAGGCCGAGCAGCGTGGAGGTCAGCAGCCAGGTGCGCATCAGCCGGTAGTGCGCCGGCCGCCAGCGGAAGAGCCAGATCAGGATGATCGGCGTCACGATGTAGTGCAGCGAGGCGTACGCGAACGAGGACGGCACCCCGAGCCAGGCCTCCTGCGTGAACAGCTCGTTCAGCGGGACCTCGGGGTGCAGCCAGAGCGCGTTCTCCATGCGGAGGATGCGCAGGCCGTTGTCCACGGCCGTGGTGACGTCGCCACGAGCGGCCAGCCTGGCCACCGTGTAGGCCCCATAGACGACCACGATCAGCAGCAGCTCGGTCCACAGGCGTGGCCGGTCACGGGGCATGCGGACTCAGACTCCCCACTCGCGTCGGCTTCATGTCGGGTTCACGTTCACGGCGCCTGGCGGCCGTGTGATGAGCACCACCGTATGCCGAAGCGCGGGGGTAAGGACGCCGGGGGAGCCCTCCACGGTTGCGTACGGGATGATGAGTGACGGACGAGACGGTTGAAACGGATGGAAGGACGGTCATGGCGGCGCGCATCGTGTTGGTCCGGCATGGACGAACGGCCTGGTCGGTGGCCGGGCGGCACACCGGACACACGGATGTCCCGCTGCTCGACGAGGGCCGCGCCCAGGCCAAGGCGCTGGGCGCGCGGCTGCACCACGCCCCCTGGGACGGGCTGCCGGGCGCCGAGGTGCGCACCAGCCCGCTGTCCAGGGCCAGGGAGACCTGCGAGCTCGCCGGGTTCGGCGACCGCGCCACCGGCTGGGACGCGCTTCGCGAGTGGGACTACGGCGACCAGGAGGGGCTGACCACCGAGCAGATCCGGGCCAGGCGCGGCCAGGACTGGGTGATCTGGCGCGACGACGTGACCGGCGGCGAGACCATGGCCGAGCTCTCGGACCGGGCCGACGCCGTGGTCGCCTGGGCCCGGGACGCCGAGCGGGACGCGGTGCTCTTCGCCCACGGACACATCCTCCGTGCGATCGCCGCCCGCTGGCTCGGCGAGGACATCAGGTTCGCGGCCCGGCTGAAGCTGGAGGCCGCCGCGCTCTGCGCGCTCGGCTGGGCCTACGGCGAGCCGGCGATCGAGCGCTGGAACGACACGGGTCACCTGGAGGAGCGCGCCTAGTCGCGCCCGCACGCCCGCACGCCCGCGCGAGCGGGGTCGGCCGGGTCAGCCGGTGGCCCACTCGGGGCGGCGGTCGAGGAGCGCGGCCACCGTCGAGTCGCCGCGGGCCGGCCGCAGTCGGTCGGCCAGGGCGTCGAGCATCGTCCTGATCCGCCCCGACCGCACCTGGCCGAGCAGGTCGACCGCCCGCCAGGCGTGCGCCGCGGCCTCCTCTGGCCGGCCCCCGGACGCCAGGTGCTCGGCGTGCTCCATCGAGTACAGCGCGATGTTGCGGGCGAAGTGCGGTTCGCCGAGCGCGGCCGTCACGGACTCGGCCGAGCAGACCGTGGCCCGCTCCCAGTCGCCGAGCGCGGCCCAGCACCCCGCCCGCTGGCTGGCGAACTCCGCGTCGCCGAAGAACGACATCCACTCGGGCGCCGCCTCGATCGACCCCCGGCCGCGCTCGAAGGTGGCGCTCGCCCGGGACAGCGCCTCCTCGCAGCCGCCGCGGTCGCCGAGCGACGCCCAGCCGCTGGCCTCGCGCAGCGCGAGGAGCGACCGCAGGTGCGGCAGCCCGAGCGCTCGCGCGGCCTGCTGCCCGGCCTGCGCCGCGCGCACCGCCTCCCGGGGGCAGCCGGCGTCCCTCGCGAGGAAGGCGGTGTTGCAGAAGGCGTGCGCCTCCAGCGCCGCGTCGCCGTTGACCCGGGCGGTGGCCAGCGCCTCCGCGTAGTACGAGCGGGCGTCCGCGAGCCGGCCCGAGTCATGGGCCAACCAGCCGACGGAGATCGCCAGTTCGCCCGCGCCGGACTGCAGGTGGTCGTTGACGGCCGCGCGTCTCGCGCCGGTGTCGACCAACTGGTAGGCGGCGCGCAGGGCGTCGCCCGCGGCGCGGAACAGGTCCTCGGCGCCGTGGCGATCGTCGTGGAGCCGGATCTCGGCGACCGTACGGTGCACGGCGACGGCCTCCCGCTCGCCCGGCCGGCCGGCGGCCGAGGCGGCGGCGGCCGTGGCGCTGCCGGCCGGCAGGGGAGACGGGGACAGGGTGGTGAGGCTCGCCACGGCGGCGGATCCGCCGGTCATGAACGCGCGACGCAGCACGTCGCCCTCCTCCGGGTCGTCGGTGATCGGGGTGGGGTGCGCGGGATGCGATGGGGGTGGGGGCGAGGGGACCGCGCCGGGTTCCGGCTCGGCACCCGCTCGGCGGCCGCGGACCGTCAGTCGGGATTCGAAGCCCAGATCGGCCAACGAACGGCCGGGGAACATATGAAGGAATACCCGTTCGTACGCGTAGTTAGGGCAGCGGATCTCGCCTGCTTCCACGCGCCCGACGTACCGGGCGTCGCAGGAGACCCGTTCGCCGATCTCGCGCGCGGCGCGCCGCACGGCGGCGGCGAACTCGCCGGGGGACAACTGCCCCCGCAGCTCCCGGAAGAGCCGGTTGGGACCGGACGGCCGGGACGCGGATGGTGACGTCGCCATGCGCGAGACCGTACCCGCAGCCGTAGCGGCACTACAGAATGTTTCGCTACAAAACGGATATTCCGCCTGCGATCTGCCATGAACTGCCAACCATTTCAGCGGTCCGAGGCCGTAGCCGTTGACGCGCTACGGCCGTTGTACACCGCGACCGACCGAAGGAAGCGTGAGGAGAGGAACCCCCATGGCGGACACCGGTGAGGCGGCGCCCTGCGATCTGGTCACCGTGCCGGCGCGGGAGGGGCTCGAGGCCGCCGACATCCTGCGGCTGCGCCACGGCGTAGGGCCGGTGCTGCACGACCGCACCGGTGACACCCTGGGCTTCATCGTGCCGCCTGGCACCGCCGAGCGCTGGGACCTGCCGGGCAGCGCCTGCACCCAGACCTACGCCGGCTCCCGCCGGGGCACCCTGCCGCCGGTCACCGGCACCGGCTGGCTGGTCCCGCCGGACCGCGCCGTCCGGCAGGCCACCGAACCCGACCGGCTGCGGGCCGCGCTGAACGAGGCGGTCTCGATGCTCGCCGTCGTCGACCGCTGCCGCCGCTAGGGGTATTGCCCTGTGAGGTTGATGCCGTGCCGTGTGGGGGGCCGTGCGCCGGGCGCCCGCGGTAGCGCGGCCGGCTCGCCGGCCGGCCCGCCGCCGTAGCGCGCGACGAGGCGTTCGGCGGACCGGTCGCGGCCCCGCGGCCAGCGAACCCGCAGACTGGGGGCATGGCGAAGCAGAGACGGCGGCGCGGCGGCGCGACCGGCCAGCGCGTGAGCGAGATGGTGGCCGGCGGCCTCGCCGAGCTGGTGCCCGACCCGGACCGGCCGCGCGGCTGGCAGCTGCTGCTCGACGGCGCCCCGCAGTCGCACGTCGACCTCGACGAGCCCACCCGGCTGTCCTTCGAGTACCAACGGCGGCTCGGGCACGCCGTCGACCTCGTCGCGCCGCCCGGGCGGTCGATCAACGCCGTCCACCTCGGCGGCGGCGGCCTCACCCTCGCCCGCTACGTGGCGGCCACCAGACCCCGGTCGACCCAGCAGGCCGCCGAGCCGGACGCCGCGCTCACCGCCCTGGTCCGCCGTGAACTCCCGCTGCCCGACACCGCCAGGATCCGGGTGCGCGCCGTCGACGCCCGGGCCCTGCTCGACCGGCTTCCCGAGGGCTGGGCCGACCTGGTCATCGCCGACGTCTTCCAGGGCGCCCGCACCCCGGCGCACTGCGCGAGCGCCGAATTCCTCGACCTGGCGCGGCGGGTGCTGCGCCCCGGCGGTTGGTACGCGGCCAACATCGCCGACGGGCCACCGCTCGCGTACCTGCGCGCGCAGGCCGCGACCGCGCTCGACCGCTTCGCCGACGCCTGCCTGGCCGCCGAGCCCGCCGTGCTGCGCGGCAGGCGCTTCGGCAACGGCGTGCTGCTCGCCGCCGAAGCCCCGCTGCCCGTCGCCGAGTTGACCCGCCGCTGCGCCGCCGACCCCCGGCCGGCCAGGGTGCTGACGGGCCGGGAGCTCCGCGACTTCACCGGCGGCGCCCCGACTGTGACCGATGCCACAGCCGTCCCGTCGCCTCCGCCGCCGGCCGGAGTCTTCGAATAGGCGAATTCAAGCCGTAGTCGGCCGCGTACGCATAGGAGTTCAGTCCCGGTATGTCTGGATCTCCGGTGGGGAGTCGAGCCAGGCGCACAGAACCGTCACGGACGCCCGCCTGCCCTCCTCATCTGTGAACATCACGCGAATGAGGCCCTCCTGCTCCCTGATCCGAACCTCCCAGCCCTCGTTGGGCGTGGCCGAGATCAGTTCGGCCGAGTCGGCCTCGACCAGTAACACCACCTCTCCGCCGGCCGTGTTGACCGTCTCGACGCCGGACGTACCGGATTCCATGGATGATTCGGACGACTCGTGAGCGTCCGGAGGGCGGGGGCGGCGCGTCGAAGAGGCCTCTGGTGGAACGTCGGAGACGTCGTCCGAGACCTGAACGGCGCGCGGCGGTTCACTGGCCGCGCCCAGCACCGCATGCACGCCAAGCCACGCCACACCCACCGCCGCACCGGTCGAAACCACCCAGGCGACGGCCTTCCCAACGCGGACCAGAAACCGCTGCATCGCGGTCACTCTAATGGCGTACGGTGCCGCGCATGGCGCATGTGCTTGTTGTGGAGGACGACCAGTTTGTGAGATCCGCCCTTATCCGGCATCTCACCGAGGCGGGGCACAGCGTCCGTAGCGTGGGCACCGCACTGCAGGCACTGCGCGAGGTCGCCCAGATCGGCTTCGACGTGGTCATTCTCGACCTCGGCCTCCCCGATCTGGACGGCCGCGAGGCGCTGAAGATGCTGCGCGGCGTCACCGACGTCCCGGTGATCATCGCCACCGCCCGCGACGACGAGGGTGAGATCGTCCGGCTGCTGAACGACGGTGCCGACGACTACCTGGTCAAACCCTTCTCGGTGGAGCACCTTTCGGCACGGATGGCCGCCGTGCTGCGCCGCGCGGGCGGCAGTGGCGCCAACGGCCAGAGCGGCCACGGCGGCACGGGTGGCGGCGGCGACGGGGTGCTCCGCGTCGGCGGCCTCGCCGTCGACCCACTGCGCCGACTCGCCCAACTCGACGGCACCCAACTCGACCTGACCCGACGTGAGTTCGACCTGCTGGCCTTTCTCGCCCAACGCCCGGGGGTGGTGGTCAGCCGCAAGGAGCTGCTCACCCAGGTCTGGCGCCAGTCGTACGGCGACGACCAGACCATCGACGTCCATCTCTCATGGCTGCGCCGCAAGTTGGGTGAGACCGCCGCCCGCCCCCGGTACCTCCACACGCTGCGTGGGGTCGGTGTGAAACTGGAGCCACCGGTATGAGATGGTCCCTGATCCGGCGGTTCCTCGCCGTCACCGGCATGGTCGTGGTCGCCTTCGGGGTCCCGCTCGGCATGCTGGTCCGCGACGTCGCGGTCGACCGGGCGGTCTCCGCCGCGGAACGGCAGGCCGCCCTGCTGGCGCCGGCCGTCGGATTCGCGGGTGACATCAACGAGTTGGAGCGGGCGGTGACCGGCACGGACGCCGGTGCCGAGGGACGGGTCGCCATCGACCTGCCGGGCCGCCGGGGCGAACCGCCCGAGACGCTGGGCCGGCACCGGGTCACCCAGGACGTGTTGAACCACGTCGCCGAACAGGGCAGCGCCGAACGCTTCACGGTCCCGGGCGGCGTGGCCCTCGTCCAACCGATCCCCCTGAACGGCGAACGCATCGCCCTCATCGAGGTGTTCGTCACCTCCGACCAACTCACCGACGGCGTCGCCGTCGCCTGGCTGGTGCTCGCCGGCGTCGGCCTCGGACTCGTCGTCTGCTCCGCCGCCGTCGCCGACCGACTCGCCCGCCGCACGGTGGTGGCCACCGAACGACTCGCGCAGGCCAGCCGGGAACTCGGCGAGGGCAAACTCGGCGTCCGGGTCCCGGTCCCCGACGAGGGCCCGGGCGAACTCCGCTCCGCCGCCACCGCGTTCAACTCCATGGCCGACCGGGTCGCCGGACTCCTCACCGCCGAACGCGAGTTGGCCGCCGACCTCTCGCACCGCCTGCGCACCCCGCTCACCGTGCTCCGGCTCAACGCCGCCTCGCTCGGCGACGGCGACGCCGCCGAGCAGACCAGGCAGGCGGTCGAGAAACTGGAGGGCGAGGTCGACGAGATCATCGCCACCGCCCGCGCCCACCGGGACGCGGTCCCGGACGGCCGCCCGCGCGAGGTCACCGACGCGGCCGAGGTGATCAAGGACCGGATGGACTTCTGGTCCGCGCTCGCCGAGGACGAGGGCCGCGAGGTCCGGGTCGCCGGCGTCGAGGAACCCGTCCCGGTCCCGGTCGCCAGGGCGGACCTGGCCGCCGCGCTCGACGCGATGCTCGGCAACGTCTTCCGGCACACCCCCGAGGGCACCGCGTTCTCCGTCGACATGTACCGCGCGGGCGGCGCCGCCGACGCCGTCATCGTGCTGGTCTCCGACGCGGGACCCGGCATCGCCGACCCCGAGGCCGCCCTCAAACGCGGCGAGGGCGACGGCGGCCGCGGCTCCACCGGCCTCGGCCTCGACATCGCCAGCCGCCTCGCCGAGTCCACCGGCGGCGACCTGCGGATCGGCCGCTCGGTGCTCGGCGGCGCCGAGATCAGACTCTGGCTCGCCAGGGACGGCGGCTGGACCAGGAAGTACCCGGCCCCGACCCGGCGCCGCGGCACGCGACACCGGGCCAGGGGCCAGGCTCCCCTCGCCCCCCTCTCCGGCCTCACTGCCGGGAAGGGTTCCGGGACGGACGCGGGGAGTCCATGGGAACGAGCCGCACGGTGGCTCGATCGCCAGATCTTCGCCGGCCGCCGGGCGGCCCCCCCACCCCGCCGCCTACGCCGCAGCCGCCCCCCGACCCCGGCCACGGCCACGGCCTCGGCTGGCGCCGTGCCACCCATGCCGGCCTCGGCTGGCGCCGTGCCACCCAAGCCAGCCACGGCGGGCGGCGTGCCTCCCATGCCGGCCGCCCCACCCCCGACGCCGCGGCGGCGCGGCCGCCGTGCTCGGCCGCTGATCATCCCCCCGATGCCGAGGACCCCACCCACCACCCC
>NZ_BAAGPR010000167.1:0-11965 GCF_054783955.1 Streptomyces mayteni
AGGGGCGTGATCTCACGATTCACGACACCGCCACGGGCGGCGCGGGCGCGGCGACGCCGCACCCCGTCCCAGCCGGGCGGCCCGCGGGCACCGGCCGATCCGCGCGCTGCGGCGCCGTTCGGCCAGCCAGGCCGATCGCGGCCCTGCCTGCGCCGTTTCGCCTCGGCGGACCCGCTGGTCGACACCGCCCGCGCCGTTCGGTTCGGCCGGGTGGCCAGCTGGCAGCACCCGTGCATCGGGCGCGGCGACCGCCGTTCGGCCGGCCGGGCTGGTCCCTGCCGTGCCGGCGGCGCTCCGCTGAGGCCGACCCGCTGGTCGGCACCGCCCGCGCGGCGGGCGAAGCGACGCCGTTCGGTTCGGCCGGGTGGCCAGCTGGCAGCACCCGTGCATCGGGCGCGGCAAGCGCCGTTCGGCCGGCCCAGCCGGTCCAGGCTGCCGGCGTCGCTCCGCTGGCGCGGACCGAGCAGCGACCGCCGGTCGGTCCGGGAGTGGCGATGGCGCCGCGGGTCCATGCCGCTGACGCGGACCCGTTGGTCGGCACTGCCCGCGCAGCGGGAGCGGCGACCGCCGCACGGTCTGGCTCGGGCGGCGAGTGCGGGCACCGTTCCGTTGGCGCGGGGCGACCTACGGTCGCCCAACGCACCCCCGGCGCGGAGCCGCCGACCGCGCCTGCCCCGGTGCTGCCGCCCGGTCGTACCGGGCAGCCGGCCGGCAGGCAGTGGCTTCCGGGGGTCCCGGGGGCGAAGCCCCCGGAAGCCGGTCCTCGGTGGCGGCGCGGCCGCACGCGGGCGCCGGCGCCACCAGACGCCGGCCGGGTCAGCGGCGCAGCCACACCGCGGAGTCCGGCTACAGAAGCCGCCCCGTCGCCGCCACGTCCCCGTACCACCGCGCGCTGGACTTCGGCGTCCGCCGCTGCGTCTCGAAGTCCACGTGCACGACCCCGAACCGCTTGCTGTAGCCGTACGCCCACTCGAAGTTGTCCATCAGCGACCACAGGTAGTAGCCCCGCACGTCGGCGCCCTGGCCGATGGCCTCGTGGATGGCGGCCAGGTGGCCCCGCAGGTAGGCGATCCGGTTGGGGTCGTGGACCGCGCCCGAGTCGTCCTGCTTGTCGTCGAACGCCGCGCCGTTCTCCGTGACGTAGAGCGGCAGGCCCGGCGCCTCCCGGCTGAAGCGGAGCAGCAGGTCGGTGAGGCCGGTCGGGTCGATGACCCAGCCCATGTCCGTGCGGTCGCCGGGCGCCAGGTGGAACTCGACGCTCTCGGAGCCGACCCACGGCGAGTGGTCGGAGACGCCGTGCGCGTGGTTGCGGGCCGCCGGGCGGCCGGCGGTCGGCGCCGAGACGACGGTGGGCGTGTAGTAGTTGAGGCCCAGGTAGTCGAGCGGCTGGTGGATGGCCGCCTCGTCGCCGTCCCGCACGAAGGACCAGTCGGAGACGCGCGCCGTGTCCCGCTTCAGGTCCTCCGGGTAGGCGCCGTGCAGCAGCGGGTCGGAGAAGATCCGGGTGTGCAGCCCGTCGATCCGCCGCGCCGCGTCCTGGTCCTCCGGCGAGTCGCTGCGCGCCCTGATCACGCCCGGGTTGAGCGAGACGCCGATCCGCGCGTCGCGCGGCAGCACGGAGCGCAGCGCCTGGGTGGCCAGGCCGTGGCCCAGGTTGAGGTGGTGCGCCGCCTTGAGCACCGACTCCGGCTCGGTGCGCCCCGGGGCGTGCACGCCGGAGCCGTAGCCGAGGAACGAGCTGCAGAAGGGCTCGTTCAGGGTGGCCCACAGCCGCACCCGGTCGCCCAGCGCGTCGCCGACGATCCGGGCGTACTCGGCGTACCGCTCGGCGGTGTCCCGCACCGGCCAGCCGCCCGCCTCCTCCAGCTCCTGCGGGAGGTCCCAGTGGTAGAGCGTGAGCGACGGGGTGATGCCCCGTTCGAGGAGGCCGTCGGCGAGTGCCCGGTAGAAGTCGAGGCCGCGCTGGACGGCCGGGCCCCGGCCGGTCGGCTGCACCCGGGACCAGGAGACCGAGAAACGGTACGCGCCGAGGCCGAGTTCGGCCATCAGGTCGATGTCGTCCTGCCACCGGTGGTAGTGGTCGCAGGCGACGTCGCCGGTATCCCCGCCCAGCACCTTGCCCGGGGTGCGGGCGAAGGTGTCCCAGATGGACGGTGTGCGTCCGTCCTCCCGCGCCGCGCCCTCGATCTGGTAGGCGGCCGTCGCCGACCCCCACAGGAAGTCGGAGGGGAAGGACAGGGCCCCGGCGGTCTCGGTGGGGTCATTCTCAGTCATGGAAGCGCTCCCATTCTTGCTCGTGGATGAGGGTATCGAACGCCGCGCGCCGGGGGGTGCCCGCCCGCCGGCCGGGCGGCGGCCCGGCCGGCGAACCGAAGGGGCTCAGCCCTTGAGCGCTCCATTCATGATGCCGCCGACGATCTGCCTGCCGAACAGCACGAACGCGATGAGCAGCGGCATCGTCGCCAGCAGCGCGCCGGCCATGATCACGCCCTGGTCCTGCACGTAGCCGCGGCCCAGGTTGGTCAGTGCCACCTGGACCGTCGGGTTCTGCTGGGTGAGCGCGATGATCGGCCAGAAGAACTCGTTCCAGGCCATGACGAAGGTCAGCATGCCGAGCACCGCCATGGCCGGCCTGGCGGCGGGGAAGACCACGTGCCAGACGATCCGCAGGCTGTTGGCGCCGTCCACCCTGGCGGCCTCGATGAGCTCGCTCGGCAGGGCCTGCGACAGGAACTGCCGCATGAAGAACACGCCGAAGGCGCTGACCATCATCGGCAGGATGACGGCCTGCAGCCGGCCGGTCCACTCCAACTCGGCGATGGCCATGAACATCGGCACCACCGTGAGCTGCGGCGGCACCATCATGGTGCCGATGACGAGCAGCATCAGCAGGTTCTTGGCCCGGAACCGGAGCTTGGCGAAGGCGAAGCCGGCCAGGGTGGCGAACAGCACCGTCGAGACCGTGATGGTGCCGGCCACGAACAGCGTGTTGAGCATGGCCCGGCCCATGTTCGCGTCGGTCCACGCCGACTCGAGGTTGGTGAAGAGCCGCCCGCCGAACCAGAACGGCGGGGTCGACTCGGCGAGCCGCGCGTTGGTGTGGGACGAGGCGAACGCCTGCCACACCAGCGGGTAGAGCGAGCCGACGGTGAAGACCGTCAGGATGGTGTACGTCAGCCAGCCCGCGTGCATCTGCCGCCCGGCGGAGCCGGCACGGCGCAGCCGACGGGGGCGGCGGGCGCCCGGCGGTTCCGCCGGCGCCCCGGTGACCTGCCGTGTCTCGCTGGTCGTGGTCGCCATCACTCCTCCTCCCCGCTGCTGCGGCCCACCCAGCGGGAGAGCACCCAGTAGACGAGCCCGATGACGATCAGCAGCAGGAACATCGTCCAGGCGATGGCCGACGCGCGGCCGAGGTGACGGTTGAACCAGCCCATCTCGTAGAGGTAGAGGCCCAGCGTCTGGTACTGCCCGCTGGCGCCGCCCTCGGCGCCGCCACCGCCGAACAGCATGGGCTCACCGAAGAGTTGGGTGGCGCCGATGGTGGAGACCACGATGGTGAACAGGATGGTCGGCCGCAGCGAGGGCAGCGTGATGTGGCGGAACTGCTGCCAGCGCGTCGCGCCGTCGAGCGACGCCGACTCGTAGAGGTCGTTGGGGATGGACTGCATCGCGGCCAGGTAGATCAGCGTGTTGTAGCCGGTCCAGCGCCAGATCACGATGGAGGAGACGGCGAACTGCGAGGTCCAGGTGCCCGACTGCCAGTCGACGTTGTCGATGCCGACCAGGCCGAGCGCCCAGTTGATCATGCCGTAGTCGCGGCCGTAGAGCATGGCGAAGACCAGGGCCGCGGCCGCCACCGAGGTGGCGTACGGGGTGAGGATCGCCACCCGGTACAACATGCTGCCACGCAGCTTGTAGTTGAGGAGGTGGGCGAGCCCCAGCGCCATCAGCAGCTGCGGCACCGTGGAGATCACGCCGATGGTGAACGTGTTCTGTAGCGCGTTCCAGAAGAACTCGTCGTCCCACAGCCGCGTGTAGTTGTCGAAGCCCACCCACTCCATCTCGTTGGGGCGGCTCAGCGACACCTGGTGCAGCGAGGCCCAACCCGTGTAGAGCAGCGGGAAGAGGCCGAAGGCCGCGAAGAAGAGGAAGAACGGCGAGATGAACGCGTAGGGGCTGTACCTGATGTCCCAGCGATAGCGTCGGGAGCGCCGGGCGGCCCGCTTGGCCGCCTTGGGGTCGGCCGGCTCCGTCGGCCCTCGGCCGGGGTCCTTCCTGCGCGGGGCCGCGCCCCCCGGGGTGACGGGGGGCGCGGCCTCTCGGTGGTCAGTAGTCATCTACCTGTCCCGGTTGGATCCGCATGTGCTGCTTATTCCGCGAGGGCGTTGTCCAGCGAGCTGACCACGGACTCCCAGGCGCTCTCCGGCGACTCGCCCTGCGCGTCGATCTGGACGAGACCCTGGGAGATGCCGTCCTGGATCACCTGGTCGTTCGGGCCGATCGGGCTGGACGGGATCTCCGCGGCGGCCGCCGAGAAGAACTGGCCGATGGGCGCGTCACCGAAGTACGGGTTGGTGGCGTTGAGCACCTCGGGCAGCTGCTGGGCCTCGGCCGAGCTGGGGTAGCTGCCGCGCTCGGAGAAGAGCGTGGCCTGCTGCTCGGGCGCGGTCAACCACGCGGCCAACTCCACAGCCTCGTCGTGGTGTTCGCTGGCCTCCGGGACACCGATGAAGGAGCCGCCCCAGTTGGACGGGGCCGGGGAGGCGGCGACGTTCCACAGGCCCTGGCCCTCGTCCCCGGCCTGGGCCGCGATGTGGCCGAGCATCCACGACGGGCAGGCGGAGAAGGTGGCGAAGGCGCCGTTGGCGATGGCGCGGTTCCAGTCGTCGGTGAACTGCTGCTGCTTGTTGGTGAGTCCGCGCTCGGAGGCTTCGACGGCCAGGTCCCAGGCGTCGGACACGCCCTGGCTCTCCTGGTAGACGGTCTCGCCGGCCTCGTTGGTGTAGCGCTCCTCGTAGCCCGAGACCACGGCGTTGAACAGGCCGGGGGCCGAGTCCATCCACGAGATGCCCTCGGGGCCGTCGGCCTGGAACTGCTCGCCGACGTCGAGGTACGACTCCCAGTCGGCGAAGAGCGCGCCCACCTCCTCGGGGTCGGTGGGCAGCCCGGCCTGCTCGAAGTAGTCGGTGCGGTAGCAGATGCCGGTGGGGCCGATGTCGGTGCCGAGACCGATCAGACGGCCGTCGGGGTCGGTGGCCTGGCCGACCTTGAACGGCATGAAGTGGCTGGGGTCGACGTTGTCGTACTCGTTGAAGTCGACCCAGGCGTCGCTGAGTTCGGTGGTCATCTCGGCGATGTTGCCGACCTCGATGGCCTGGATGTCGGCGAGCCCGCTGTTCTGCCCGAGGCGGGTGCGCAACTGGGCGATGTAGTCCGCGAGCTCGGTGACCGAGTCCTGCTCGATCGTGATGTCGGGGTTCAACTCCATGTACTCGTCGTAGAGTCCGGCCTCCTCGAAGCCGAACTGGCCGAACACGCCGACCCTCAGGGTTATCTGACCGTCACTCTCGTCGTCGCTGTCGCTCGAACAGGCGCCGAGCAGCGAGACGGCGAGGACGCCGGTGACACCCATGGTGAGTGCCCGGGTGATTCTGCGGTGCGTTCGACGTGCGATGGCCTCATTGCGCATAACGGCTCGTCCTCCTGGCGCACACTGACGTTGCCTTCCCAGCGCTGGTGCGGCGTGTGGGGGATGGGGGTGCCCTGGGCTTGGAACGTACGGGTTCTGTAGGGTCTCGATGGTATGGGAGCGCTCCCAATCGCGATGGGTTGAAGGGTTCCTGAGCCGTCACCAGTGTGTCAAGCGCCAGGGCGGATCGTCAGGGATTCCGTGATGTAGTTGGATCCTGGGGGCAAACGGAGGGATGCGATGGCAGTGGCAAGACGCGGCACCGGCCGTGACGGGAGGCCGACCCTTGAACAGGTCGCGGCGCGAGCCGGGGTCGGCCGAGGGACGGTCTCCCGGGTGATCAACGGCTCCCCGCGGGTGAGTGACCGCACCCGGGCAGCGGTGGAGCAGGCGATCGCCGACCTCGGCTACGTACCGCACCAGGCGGCCAGGGCGCTGGCCGCCAACCGGTCCAACGCCATCGCCCTGGTGGTGCCCGAGGCGGAGGGCCGGCTGTTCTCCGAGCCCTTCTTCTCCGGGATAATCCGCGGCGTCAGCGCCGAGCTCGTCGACACGGACATCCAGCTGCTGCTGACGTTGATCCGGGCGCCCAGGGAGCGGGCGCGGTTCGCGCAGTACGCGGCGAGCGACCGGGTGGACGGCGTGCTGCTGGTCTCGGTCCACGGGGACGATCCGCTGCCCGACCAGCTGGCGGAGATGGGCCTGCCCGTGGTGATGACCGGCCGCCGCTCGGAGGACGAGCCGGTGCCCTACGTGGACTGCGACAACGTGGGCGGCGCGCAGCAGGCCGTCGAGCACCTGCTCGGCCGTGGCCGTTCCACGGTGGCGACCATCTCGGGTCCTGCCGACATGTACGCGGCGCGCTGCCGGCTCGACGGCTACCGGGAGGCGTTGCGCGCGGCCGGCAAGGCGTCGGACGAGGAGCTGGTCGCCCGCGGCGACTTCACGGAGGAGAGCGGGTACGCGGCGATGCGGGAGCTGCTGGCGCGGCGGCCCGCGCTCGACGCGGTGTTCTGCGCCTCCGACCCGATGGCGATGGGGGCCAGGCGGGCGCTGCGCGAGCTGGGGCGCTCCGTCCCGGGCGACGTGGCGCTGGTCGGCTTCGACGACTCGGCGCTCGCCCGGCACATGGACCCGCCGCTGACCAGCGTCCGGCAGCCCACCGAGGGCATGGGCCGGGCGATGACCAGGGCGTTGCTCCAGCTGATCAACGAGGGCGGCCAGGACCGCCCGCACGTGCTGCTGCCCACGGAGTTGGTACGTCGCGCGTCCTCCTAGGCCGGGTCTGCCGCCCCCCCTCCTCACCCGTCGCGACGCGCGTAGCCCGTCACCACCCCGCCGGATCCGGCGGGGTGGTGACGGGCTACGCGCGGGCGGCGCGGCCGCTCACGCCGAGCGGACGGCCGATAACGAATCCGTAACCATCGGTTGCCTCCCCGGGCTGGTCACTGAAGGCTGATCACCGTGTCAGAATCCGTCTCAACTTCCGTCTCGACCACGCCGAACGGCGCTCCGTGGCCCGAGCGGACCGCGCCCTGGCCGCCGCGCAGCGCGCCGCTCTTCGGTCCCGAGTTCACCCGGGACCCGCTCGCCTACTACGAGGCGCTCCGCCGGGACTTCGGCCCCGTCGCCCCGGTGACGCTGGACGAGAGCGGGGTCTTCCGCGGCTACCTGGTGCTCGACCACGTGTACCAGCTGGAGATCCTGCGCAACCAGGGCCAGGTGTGGGCGCGGGACTCCCGGTGGTACCGGGACCTCGCCGACGGCGCGTTGCCGCTCGACCATCCGCTGGTCCCGCAGTTCGCCTACCGCCGCAGCCGACTCAACGCCGAGGGCGCCGAGCACACCCGCATGGCGGCGGCGGGCAACCAGGCGCTCGGCGAGCTCGACCTGGTGCGCACCCGCGACCTCGTCGAGGACCTCGCCCACCAGCTGGTCGACTCCTTCCTGCCGCACGTCGACCTCGACCTCGACCTCGACGTCGACGAGGACGGCGAGGCCGCCGCGCCGCCGGAGGCGATCGAGGTCGACATCCTCGCCGAGTACGCGCTCCAGCTGCCGCTGCTGGTGATGATGCGGCTGATGGGCATGGACGAGGGCGCCGCCCTCGCCACCGGGAACGCGATCCACGAGATGCTGAGCGGCGGCCCAGAAGCCCAGCGCGCCGCCGCCGACCTGGACGGGCTGATGCTGGCCCTGGTCGCGGGAAAGCGGGAGGAGCCCGGGCCCGACCTGGTCTCCTGGATCCTGCACCACAACCGGGACTCCGGGCTGGACGAGCACGAGCTGCGCGAGGAGGTGTGGCTCCAGATCGTCGCCGGCCGCGGCGCCAGCACCACCTGGATCTGCAACACGCTGCTCGAACTCCTCAGCAACGACGACCTGTACGCGGACGTCCTCGCCAACCGGTGCTCGATGGACGAGGCGATGAACCACGTGATGTGGGTCAACGCCCCGATCCAGAACCTGTTCGGCCGCTGGGCCACCCAGCCCGCCAGGATCGGCCCCTACCGGCTCGACGTGGGCGACATGGCCATCGTCGGCCTCGGGGCCTCCGGCATGACGATGCGCTCGGCCGGCCTCGACGTCTCCCGCACCAACAACGCCCACCTCGCCTGGGGCGGCGGCAACCACGGCTGCCCGGCGCGCGACCTGGGCCGGCTGATCGTCAGGACCGGTCTCGAGGTCCTGTGGGACCGGCTGCCCGGGATCGATCTGGCCGTGCCCAGGGAGAAGTTGACCTGGGACCTGCCGTACGTGGCGCGTTCCCCCGCCGCGCTGCCCGTGACCTTCCCCCGCCTCCCGGCCGAGCCCAAGGACGCCACCCGATGGACATCCAACAGCACCCCGTTCACCTCGAGCCCGCCCCGGAAGACCTCCACGGAGTCGAGGGAGCGGCCCTCCGAGCGGCCGGGCCGGTTGCCCAGGTGGCGCTCCCTGGTGGCGTGGTGGCCAAAGCGGTGACCACCCGCGAGACGGCGTCGCTGGTGATGAGCGACCCGCGCTTCGCCAAGGACATCGCGCACTGGGGCGCCTACCGGCGCGGCGAGATACCGAGCGACTGGCCGCTGCTCTTCATCGTCGAGGGCCGCGGCCTGCTCACCACCGACGGCGAGACCCACCGCCGGCTCCGGCTGCCCGTCCAGCGCGCCATCTCCCCGCGCCGCGTCAGGGAGTTGCGGCCGCGGATCGACGGGATCGTCGAGCGGCTGCTCGCCGACCTCGCCGCGCGGCCGGCCGGCGTCGAGACCGACCTGCGCGCCACGTTCGCGCTGCCGCTCCCGCTCGACGTGATCTGCGACCTGCTCGGCGTCCCCGAGGACGGCGAACTGCGGCTGGAGCTGCACGAGTTGTCGGCCGCCGCGATGAACTCCGAGGCCACCGTGGCCGAGGTGCAGGAGACGGTGGGGCAGCGCTTCCCCGCCGTGCTCGGCGAGCTGATCGAGCGGAAGCGGGCCGCCGGCGACCGGGACGACCTCACCATGGAGCTCGTCGAGGCGCTGGACGCGGGCGAGTTGAGCGTCGCCGAGGTGATCGGCAACCTGGTGGTCACGGTCATCGGCGGCCACGAGACCACGGTGAACCTGATCTGCCACGCGGTCCGCGGGCTGCTCACCCACCCCGAGGCGCTCGCCGCCGTCCGCGCCCGTGAGGCGGCGGGCGAGGACCCCTGGTCGGACGTGGTGGAGGAGGCGCTGCGGTGGGAGTCCCCCACCCGGCACATCATGTTCCGCTACGCCACCGAGGACGTGACCGTGCCTGGCGGGGCGGTGATCAGGGCGGGCGAGGCGGTGCTGGTGCCGATGCCGGCCATCCAGCGCTGCCCGTACACCTTCCCGGAACCGGACACCTTCCGGCCCGGGCGCCCGGAGGCCGGCCGGCACATCGCGTTCGGCGTCGGGGCCCACCGCTGCCCCGGCGCCTCGCTGGCCAGGCTGGAGGCCGAGGTCGCGCTGCGGCGGCTCTTCGTGGCCTTCCCCGACCTGACGTTGGTCGACCGGGCCCCGGACCGCGTCCCCTCCCTCGGCATCAACGGCCACCGGGAACTGCCGGTGGTGCTGCGGCCCGAGGGCTGACCGCCCGCCGGGCACCGGGCACCGACCGGTGCCCGGCGCCACAGGCGCGGCCCGCGCCCGGGTCGGCGTCACGACCAGGGCACGGCGGGCCGGCCGGCGCCCGCCAGGGCGAGCACCGTGGCCCGCACCGCCCGCGGGTCGCGCTGCGGCCGGTAGTCGTACACATCGGCCGGCCGCCAGCCCACGTCCGTGGTGAACTCGCGCAGCGCCCACTCGGGCGGCTCTGGCAGCGCCCGCGCCTCGGCGGCCCGCTCCTCGAACTGCCGCGCGGCCACGGCGTTCAGGTCGGTCGGCCGACCGCGGAACCACGAGCCGCGGTCCAGGAACCGGTGCCCGTTGAGATTGGCCAGCGCCAACTCGGCCGAGGCGCCGGGACCGGTGTAGTCGAACGCGTTGTACTCCGACACGATCGCCGACTCGAGACCGACGCCGATCCCGTAGCGCATCGGGTAGTCAGGATCGTCCGTGGCGCCGGTGAAGTAGTTGTTGTACGCGTGCACCTGGCCGAAGCGCACCCGCGGGCTGCGCTGGGCGCTGTCCGCGAACAGGTTGTGGTGGAACGTCATCCGCAGCCGGCCACGGTCCCGGTCGCCGCGGCCGTCGCCCGAGCCGATCAGCAGCGTCTTGGAGTGGTCCGTGAACCGGCTGTAGGAGACGGTGACGTAGTCCGTGCCGTCCTCCATGTCGAGTAGCCCGTCGTGCCGCTCCACCGGCTCGCCGTGGAAGCCGGTCGGCGCCTCGCCGTTGGGGTAGCGGCCGTCGCCGAACGTGCAGTGGTCGATCCAGACGTTGGTGCCGGTGACGACGGAGAACGCGTCGAACCTGGCGTTCCACGCGCCGTCCTCGCCGTCCCACGGGTCCCAGGACGGGAAGTGGTCGACCGGCGCCTCGAACTCCAGGTCGCGCACGATGATGTTGCGCCCGGTGTTGATGGTCAGGTTGACGCCGAGCAGCCGCGCGTCCCGGCCGAGGCCGAGCACCGTCGTGTTGCTCGGCACCGTCAACTGGATCTGCCGCTTCTGGGCGTTGGACCCGGTGGTGCGCAGCCGCCGCTGCTCGCCGCACCACGGGTGGCGCGCGTCGCTCCACTCGGTGCCCTCGGGGCCGAAACAGGCCATGTAGCGCTCCAGATCCCAACCCGGCGCGTAGTCAGCGGCGTCGAGCAGCCGGCCGTCGTCCGCCTCGTTGCCGGCGATGTCGCCGCGCACCAGCACGAGCTTGGGCGCCGTGGGATCACCGTGGTTGGCCAACGCCTCGACCAACTCGGCCCGGGTCTCCACCACATGCACGCTCTCCGGCGCCGCGCCCGCGCCGCCCGTGGTGCCGGCACCGGCCGTCGCCCAACCCGTGGGACCGCCGACTGGCATGGCAACGAGGCCCGCTGACGATGACTCAGCGACACCGACGTGGGCCGCGGCGGGTCCGGGGACGAGCGCCAGCGCGCCCGCGAGCGCGGCGGCCAACAGCGGGCCGGCAGGGTTCTTTCGCATATGCCCCTGTCGCCGCCGGGACCCCGGAAGGTTGCCGCGCGGCACGCCACGGCTGCCGGACCTTGGCGATTCCGTTGCCAGAAGGTTGCCGAACGCCGCCCGTACCGTCGGCAACGCGGTCTAAGGTCCCTGCCATGGCAGTTCGGCACCTGTGCGCCCCCGGGGACCTGGACACCCGCCGCCCGCTGCCCGGGCGGCCGGCCGCCGCGCAGCGGGTGGCCGCCGTGGCGGCCAGCGACGGGCTGCGCCGGGTCGCTGTCGCCACCGCCGCGCCCTGGTTCCACGGGCTCGGCGAACTGCTGCTGCTCGACGCCGAGTCGGGCGGCCCGCCGGCCCCGCTGCGCCCCACCGTGCGCCGACCGCACCCGGGGCTGGTCCGCGACCTGCTGCTCAGCCCGGACGGCGGCACGCTCACCGTTGCCCTCGGCGGCACCGAGGAGCAGCACATCGGCCAGCTCGTGCACTGGTCGCTCGGCGGCCCGACCGAGCGCTGGCGCCGCTCGCTCGGCCGGCCGCGGGACGCGGGACTCGGCGACGGCGCCCGCCCCCAACTCGCCGCCAGCGCCGACGGAACCACCCTCGCCTGCGCCGACCTCGGCCGCCGCGGCGTGCTGGCGCTCGCCGCCGTCGACGGCCGCCGGCTGCTCGACCCGCCGGCGCTCGCCGGCAGCCCCGCCCTCGCCCTCGACCGGGCCGGCGGCCGGCTCAGC
>NZ_BAAGPR010000168.1:0-11939 GCF_054783955.1 Streptomyces mayteni
GCTCGGCCGCGTCGCCCCCGGGCCGCAGGCCCGCCTGCCGGCCGCGCCGGCCCCCTGGCCGCGCCGCCGGCCGTGGGCCGACGTGCCGGCCATGGGCCGGCCCTCGGTCCGGCCGCCTTGGGTTACGGGCCCCCGGCCCGGGCGTTGCCCGGCACGCCCCGGCGCCGCAGGCCGAGAAAGGGCGGGTGGGTGGGGGAAAACCCCGGCCCAGTCACGGCGCGGCAGCGTTGAGGTAGGTGAGGACGGCGAGGACGCGGCGGTGGCCCGGCGTCGTCGTCGGGAGGGCGAGTTTCGCGAAGATGTTGCCGATGTGTTTGTGGACCGCGTTGTCCGTGATGACGAGTTCCGCGGCGATCTCGCCGTTGCCGAGGCCGCGGGCCATCAGGGTCAGGACCTCCCGTTCCCGCGCGGTGAGCGTGTCGATGGGGCCCCGGGCCGCGCTGGTGAGGAGTTGGGCGACGACCTCGGGGTCCATCACCGTGCCGCCCGCCGCGACGCGGCGGAGCGCGTCGACGAACTCGCCGACCCGGCTGACCCGGTCCTTCAGGAGGTAGCCGACCGCGCCCTTGCCGTCGGAGAGCAGTTCGCGGGCGTAGACCTTCTCCACGTACTGCGAGAGCACCAGCACCGGAAGGCCGGGCCTGGTGCGGCGGAGTTCGAGGGCCGCGCGGACGCCCTCGTCGTGGAAGGTCGGCGGGAGCCGGACGTCGGCGATCACGGCGTCCGGCTCGTGCCTGGCCACGGCCGCCAGCAGCCCGGCGCCGTCCGTGACGATCTCGGCGACCTCGATGTCCCTGGTGGAGAGGATCAGTTCGAGGCCGGCCGAGAGCAGCACGTTGTCCTCGGCGATCACGACCCGCACGGCAGCTCCACGGTGATCGCGGTGGGGCCGCCGGTCGGGCTGGCGACCAGCACCGAGCCGTCGAGCGCGGCCGCCCGGCGGCGGATGCCGATGACGCCGGTGCCGAGGGTCTCGTCGACGCCGCCGATGCCGTCGTCGGTGACCTCGACGAGCAGCCGGTCGTCGGCACGGCTCAGCCGCACCCTGGCGTGCGTCGCGCCGCTGTGCTTGGCCGCGTTGGTCAGGGACTCGGTGACGATGAAGTACGCTGCGGCCGACACCGCGGGCGACAGCTCGCCGAGCTCGCCCAGGTCCACCTCGGTCGGGACGGCGGACCGGGCCGCGACCGCCGTGACCGCGCCGTCGAGGCCGCGGTCGGCGAGGATCGGCGGGTAGATCGTGCGGATCACGTCGCGGAGCTCCGTCATCGCCTCCTCCGCGCCCTCGTGCGCCTCCCGGAGCAGCGTGGCCAGCCGGCCGTCGTCCGCCGGGAGCCGCTCCCTGGCCACCCCCAGCCGCATGGCGATGGCGACGAGCCTGGCCTGCGCCCCGTCGTGCAGGTCGCGCTCGATGCGGCGCAGCTCGGCGCCGTGCGCGTCGAGCACGCCGGCCCGGGACTCGGTCAACTCGCCGACCCGCTCGGCCAGCCGCTCCTCGGCCGAGGGCTCCAGGGTGGCCAGGCAGGCGCCGGCGTGCCAGCGCGCGATCCTCGGCAGCACCCACCAGCAGAGCGCCGCGCCGGCCAGGGACTGGGCGAGGTCGAGAGGTATGGAGGCGAGGCCGACGTCCCCGAAGGACGACTCGAGGTCGAACAGCGGCCGGATCGGCGCCATGATCACGCCGCCCACGGCCATGCCGGCGAACATCAGCGCGGCCATGCCGCCCACGAACCCCGTGACCATCGACCAGGGCAACCAGCGGAGCAGGCGCCGGATCTCGGGGGACCGCAGCCCCTCCCGCCAGCCGGCCGCGAACCCCGGGGGCCGCCCGCCCCGCCCGGCCCGCCCGCTCCCGCGCGGCGGCGCCTCGACCGTGGTGCCGAGCAGCCACGCGGCCCGCCTCCGGTGCCAGTCGGCCGAGTCGGCGACCGGGCCGAGCAGCCAGGAGAGGCCCCCGGCCAGCACCCCGATCAGCAGCAGCGGGAGCACCGAGAGCAGCGCGAGCGCCGTCCCCAGCATGGTGATGAGGTAGACGACCCCGCGCCGTATGTCGGTCCATCGTTCGCGCATGACACCCAAGTCTGGGGCATGCCAGGACCGGGGCGCACTACAGCAGGCACCACTCCCCGAGTTCCACTCAGGACCCGGAACATACTCGGTATGCCGTTGACCGGCGCGGCTTGCGCCCCCCTCGCATACTCGGTATACATACGCGGTATGTCGATTCGCTACGGCCTTCTCGCCCTCCTGGAGAGCGGCCCGCGCTACGGCTCGCAGCTCCGCACGGAGTTCGAGTCCCGCACGGGCGCCACCTGGCCGCTCAACATCGGGCAGGTGTACACCACGCTCCAACGCCTCGAACGGGACGAACTCATCACCCCCGAGGGCGGCGGGGACGCCAAACAACAGCTCTACGCCATCACCGACACCGGACGTCGCGAGCTGGCCGAGTGGTTCGCCCGACCCGTCGACCGCACCCAGCCGGCCAGGGACGAGCTCGCCATCAAGCTCGCCATGGCCGTCGGCACCCCGGGCGTCGACGTCTCCGAGATCATCCAGGCCCAGCGCCGGCACACCCTGACCGCCATGCAGGGCTACACCCGGCTCAAGGCCCGCGCCCTCGCCGCCGGGCCCGACACCAGCGACGAGATGGCCTGGCTGCTCGTCCTCGAACAGCTGATCTTCTTCGCCGAGGCGGAGAACCGCTGGCTCGACCACTGCGAGGCCCGCCTCGTCCGCTTCGCGGCCGAACGGCGCGCCAGGCCCCGCACGTCCAACACGTCGGGCGACGGCTCCAACGACAGCGCCAACGACACACCGCACGAGAACACCGAAGAGTCAGACCAGCCCGAGGGGGGACCTCGACATGACCGACACGCGACCGCGTGAGCACGAAGCCAGCACTGCCGGCACCGCCCGCACTCCCGTGCTCGAACTACGCCAGCTCACCCGCGTCCACGGCAGCGGCGTCGCCGCCGTGCACGCGCTGCGCGGCATCGACCTCACCGTGCGGGCCGGCGAGTTCGTCGCCGTGATGGGTCCCTCGGGATCCGGCAAGTCCACCCTGCTCACCCTCGCCGGCGGCCTGGACACCGCCACCGAGGGCCACGTGCTGGTCGAGGGCCAGGACCTCGGCGCCCTCGGCCGCGCCCAACTCGCCAAGGTGCGCCGCACCCACATCGGCTACGTCTTCCAGGACTACAACCTGATCCCGGCCCTCACCGCCGCCGAGAACATCGCCCTGCCCCGCGAACTCGACGGCACCTCCACCCGCGTCGCCCGCCGCGAGGCGCTGGCCGCGCTGGAGGAGATCGGCCTGCCCGAGGTCGCCGACCGCTTCCCCGACGAGATGTCGGGCGGCCAGCAGCAGCGCGTCGCCATCGCCCGTGCCCTGGTCGGCGACCGCCGCCTGGTGCTCGCCGACGAGCCCACCGGCGCCCTCGACTCCGAGACCGGCGAGGCCGTACTCGCCCTGCTGCGCCGCCGCTGCGACGAGGGCGCCGCGGTCGTCCTCGTCACCCACGAGTCCCGCTACGCGGCCTGGGCCGACCGGCTGGTCTTCCTGCGCGACGGCCGGATAGTCGACGAGTCCGCCGCCGGCACCGCCGAGTCCCTGCTCGCCGGCGAGGCCGCCCGATGAAGAGGCTCAACACCTGGCGCCTCGCGCTGCGCATCGCGCGCCGCGACGCCCGCCGCGCCAAGGGCCGCAGCGCCCTGGTGGTCGCCATGATCGCGCTGCCCATCCTGGTGGTCTCCGCCGCCGACCTGACCTTCCGCAGCGGCGACCTGTCGCCGGCCCAGAAGCTGACCCGCGACCTCGGCCAGGCCGACGCCCGCTACGTCATCAGTACCCAGGGCTCGCCCCTCACCCAGTCCCCGTCCGGCGAGTCCGTGCAGTACGCCGATGACGCCGAGGACCTGGTGTGGGATTCCGACGACCGGCCGGCGGAGGAGATCCTCGGCCAGGTCGAGTCCGTGCTGCCGGACGGCGCCACCGTGCTCTCCGACCAGTTCGGCTACACCGACGCCACCACCGCGACCGGCCTGACCGACGTCCAGATCCGCGAGATCGACGCCGCCAGCCCGCTCACCGAGGGCATGCTCACCCTGCTGAGCGGCGACTTCCCGCAGGACCCCGACGAGGTCGCCGCCACCCGGGCGTTCCTCGACACCTCGGGCCTCGACGTCGGCTCCGAGGTCACCATCGGCGGCCTGGACGACACCTACACGATCACCGGCGCCTACGAGCTGCCGAGCGAACTCGACCTGGAGCAGCTCGTCGCGGTCCCCGGGTCCGTGCTGCCCCGCCTCGAAGACACCGACCCCATGCCCGTGAACTACCTGGTGGACGTGGGCGACGGCGAGGTCGACTGGGCCGCGGTGCAGCGCGCCAACGAGCAAGGCCTGACGGTCACCTCGCGCTCCGTCGTCCTGAACCCGCCCCCGGCCGACCAGGTGCAGTTCCAGGACGACGGGTACTCCGGCGGCACCGACCCGGCGACCGCGTCCACGCTGGTCATCGTCGTCTCCCTGATCATCCTGGAGATCTGCCTGCTCGCCGGACCCGCCTTCGCCGTCGGCGCCCGCCGGGCCCGCCGTCAGCTCGGCCTGGTCGGCGCCAACGGCGGCGACCGCAAGCAGCTCCGCGCCATCATGCTCGCCAGCGGCGTGGTGCTGGGCGCCGCCGCGGCCGCCATCGGCACCCTGGGCGGTATCGCGCTGACCCTCGCCGGCCGCCCGTTCATCGAGGGCACGCTCGGCGCCCGGTTCGGCGGCCTGGACTTCAGGCCCCTCGAACTCGGCGGCATCGCCCTGCTCGCCGTCGTCGTCGGCCTGCTCGCCGCCGTCGTCCCCGCCGTCAACGCGGCCCGCGGCGACGTGCTCGAATCACTCAGCGGGCGCCGCGGGGTGCGGCGCGCCAGCCGGACGCTGCCCGTCATCGGCCTCGTCGCGCTGGTCGGCGGCGGGACGCTGGCCATCGTCGGCGCCATGACCATGGACGAGCCGGTCGTGGTCGCGGCCGGCTCGATCATCGCCGAGCTCGGCGTCGTCGCCCTCACCCCGCTGCTGGTCGGCGGCTTCGGCCGGCTGGCCCGCGTGCTGCCGCTCTCCGGCCGCCTCGCGCTGCGCGACGCCGCCCGCAACCGCGGCCGCACGGCGCCCGCGGTGGCCGCCATCATGGCCGCCACGGCCGGCGCGGTCGCCGTCGCCTTGGTGCTGGCCAGCGACACGGCCCAGCAGCGCGCCGAGTACGAGCCGATCATGCCCCCCGGCACCGTCGCGATCAGCGGCTACGAGCCGCAGGAGCTGGCGCTGCTCAACCCGACCAGGGGAATCATCGAGTCCGAGATGCCGACCACCGTCCGCGCCGACCGCGGGACGCTCACCGCCAACCCCGACTGCTACGCGTTCGACGGCGACGACTGCGGCCTGGTCGACACCAGGGTGCCGGAGGGCAACGAATGCCCGCTGTGGACCTCGGCCAACGAGGAGCTCAGTGTCGCGGAGCGACGCGAAGTGGCCGCCCAGGAGCGCTGCGACGACGACATGGGCTTCGGCTACTCGGGCCCGACGGTCGCGGGGCCCGAACTGCTCGACGTGCTCGGCATCGACGACCCGGGCGCCCGGGAGGCGCTGGAGCGCGGCGAGGTCGTGGCCCTCACCGGAAAGTACGTGGACGACGCGGGCCGGGTGACCATCGACGTGTACGAGACCCCGGGAGACGAGTACTCGGAGGACGGCGAACTCCTCGCCGAGCCCGACCAGTCGGTGACCCTGCCGGCCTACCGGGCCAGCGGCGAGGGCTACGACATCCAGATGCTGATGACGCCGGCCACCGCCGAGGCGGCCGGGCTCTCCGTGATCCAGGGCGGCACCTGGTACGCCACCGAGCGCACGCCCACCGACGCGGAGCGGCAGGCCGTCGAGGGCGCCGTGCGGGACCTGGCGACCAGGAACGGCACCACCGCCACCCCCTGGATCGACGTCGAGGACGGCTTCCACTCGGACACCTCGCTGTACCTGCTCGTCCTGTCGCTGGCCGCCGGCATCCTCGCGCTCGGCGCCGCCGGCATCGCCACCGGTCTGGCGCAGGCCGACTCCGAGGCCGACCTGGGCACCCTGGCCGCGGTCGGCGCGTCGCCCCGGGTCCGGCGTACCCTCTCCGGTCTCCAGTGCGGTCTGGTCGCCGCCATGGGAGTGGTCCTCGGCGCGATCTCCGGCGTGATCCCGGCTATCGCGCTGCTGCTCGCGCAGCAGCGCTCCAACCTCGCGATCTGGGAGTCGGCCTGGGACAACGGCTGGGACCCTGGCGTGCGGCCCGAGCTGCTCCTCGAGGTGCCGTGGCTCACGTTCGGCCAGCTGATCGTGGTCGTGCCGCTCGTCGCCTGCCTGGTCGCGGCGCTGCTGACGCGCTCCCGGATCCCCCTCGCGCGGCGCGCCGGGTGACCGGCGTTGCATGATGGGGGTATGACTCAGCCGAGGAATGAACCGCCCCAGGAGAACGCCCAGATCCTGGTCGTGGGCCCGGACGGGATGGCGCTCAGCGCCCCCGCTCCGAAGCGGAACGGCGAGGGCGACGAAGGCCGCTCCGAGATTCCCGTGACCGAGATGGTGGAGCAGCCGGCGAAGGTCATGCGGATCGGCAGCATGATCAAGCAGCTGCTCGAGGAGGTGAAGGCGGCCCCGCTCGACGAGGCCAGCAGGGTCCGCCTGAAGGAGATCCACGCCAGCTCGGTCAAGGAGCTGGAGGAAGGCCTCGCGCCCGAGCTGGTCGAGGAGCTGGAGCGGCTCTCGCTCCCGTTCCACGACGACGGCGTGCCGACCGAGGCGGAGCTCCGGATCGCGCAGGCCCAGCTGGTCGGCTGGCTTGAGGGCCTGTTCCACGGCATCCAGACGGCGCTCTTCGCCCAGCAGATGGCGGCGCGGGCGCAGCTGGAGCAGATGCGGCGGGCGCTGCCGCCCGGCGCGCTGGGCGACGAGCCCGAAGGCCTGGACGACCACGGCGGGGCGCGGTCCGGCCCCTACCTCTGAACTGCCGAAAGACTGCCGAAAGCCGGTGCCGGCCGCGATCCCGCGGCCGGCACCGTTCTGTTTCCCGGGCTGTTCCCCCCGGGGTCACCCCCAGGTGATCAACCGCTTCGGGTGTTCGAGCACGGCCGCCACGTCCGCCAGCACCCGCGAGCCCAACTCGCCGTCCACCAGCCGGTGGTCGAAGGAGAGGGCCAGGGTGGTGACGTGCCGCGGCTTCACCTTCCCCTTGTGCACCCAGGGCTGCTCCCGGATCGCGCCGAGCGCCAGGATCGCGGACTCGCCAGGGTTGAGGATCGGGGTCCCGGTGTCGATGCCGAAGACGCCGACGTTGGTGATGGTGACCGTGCCGCCCTGCATCTCCGCCGGCTGGGTCTTCCCCTCCTTGGCCGTGGCCACCAGCTCGCCCAGCGCGCGGGCCAGCTCGGGCAGGGTCAGGGAGCCGGCGTCCTTGATGTTGGGCACGATCAGCCCGCGCGGCGTGGCCGCGGCGATGCCGAGGTTGACGTACCCCTTGTAGACGATCTCCTGGTTCTCCTCGTCCCAGGAGGCGTTGACCTCCGGGTGGCGGCGGATCGCCACCAGGAGGGCCTTCGCCACCAGCAGCAGCGCGTTGACCCGCAGCCCCGCCAGGTCGGGGTCCTGCTTCAGCCCCTCGACCAGCCGTACCGTCCTGGTGACGTCGACCGTGACGAACTCGGTGACGTGCGGGGCGGTGAAGGCGCTGCCGACCATGGCCTGGGCGGTCGCCTTCCGCACCCCCCTGATCGGCACCCGGCGCTCCCGGATCGCGGCCAGCGACTGCGGCCGCACGTCGGCGGGCGGCGCCGAAGGCGCCGGAGGGGCGACGGCGGCGTGCACGTCGTCCCTGGTGACGATCCCGTTGGGCCCACTGGGGATGACGGTGGACAGGTCCACCCCCAGGTCCTTGGCCAACTTCCGCACCGGCGGCTTGGCGAGTGGCCGGTCCGCGGCCGGGGGCGCCATGTGCTGCTCGATGCCCTCGACCCCCTGCTCCAGGGCCGGCCCGCCGTACCCGCCGGCCGCCTCGTGCCCACCGGGCAGCTGCGCGGGAGCCCACGTACGGGTTGCGGCGGCCTGGCCGGCCGGGCCTTGGCGGGGGGGCGCCCCGGCGGAGTCCGGCCCCTGGCCGGGTACCTGACCGGCCGCGCCGGGCGGCGTACGGCGCGGGCGGCGCTTCGGCGTGGCGGTGGAGACGCCGTAGCCGACGAGGACGGGTTGGCGGCCCTCGCTGCCGCCGCCTTCGGCGGCGGGCGGCGGGGCCGGCGTTCCCTGCTCAGGGCTCCCCGCCAAGGGGCCGGCCAAGGGGTCCGTGTCGACGGTGATGATCGGGGTGCCGACGTCCACCGTCGTGCCCTCGGGGAAGTGCACCTCCCGGACCAGACCGTCGTACGGGATCGGCAGCTCGACCGCCGCCTTGGCGGTCTCCACCTCCACCACCACCTGGCCGTCGGTCACCGAATCACCCGGACGGACCAACCACTTCAGGATCTCGGCCTCCGTGAGTCCCTCACCCACATCAGGCATCCGGAACTCGCGGAACCGCTGTGTCGCAGCAGCCATCGTCACGACTCTCCTCAGCCTCTCCTCAGTACGCCAAGGCGCGGTCGACGCTGTCCAGCACCCTGTCAAGCCCCGGGAGGTACTCCTCCTCGAGCCGCGCCGGCGGATAGGGCGCGTGGAACCCGCCCACCCGCAGCACCGGGGCCTCCAGATGATAGAAACACCGCTCCGTGATCCGGGCGGCCATCTCGGCACCCGAGCCGAAGAACACCGGCGCCTCGTGCGCCACCACAAGACGGCGGGTCTTCTCCACCGACCGCTGGAGCGTGTCGAAGTCGATGGGCGAGACCGACCGCAGGTCCACGACCTCGATCGACGTGCCGTCCTCGGCGGCCGCGTCCGCCGCCGCCAGCGCCGTCCGCACCGTGGGACCGTAGGCCGCGATCGTCAGGTCGGTGCCGGACCGCACCACCTTCGCCGCGTGCAGCGGTCCAGGGATGCTCGCCGTGTCGACCTCGCCCTTCTCCCAGTAGCGGGACTTGGGCTCGAAGAAGACCACCGGGTCGTCGCACTCGATCGCCTGCTGGAGCATCCAGTACGCGTCGGACGGGTTCGCGGGCGTCACGACCTTCAACCCCGCGACGTGCGCGAACAGCGCCTCCGGCGACTCGCTGTGGTGCTCCACCGCGCCGATGCCGCCGCCGTACGGGATGCGGATCACGACCGGCAGCTTCACCGTGCCGAGCGACCTGGCGTGCATCTTCGCCAGCTGGGTGACGATCTGGTCGTAGGCGGGGAAGACGAAGCCGTCGAACTGGATCTCGGTCACCGGCCGGTAGCCGCGCAGCGCCAGGCCGATCGCGGTGCCGATGATGCCGGACTCGGCCAGCGGGGTGTCGATCACCCGGTCCTCGCCGAAGTCCTTCTGCAACCCGTCGGTGATGCGGAAGACGCCGCCCAGCTTGCCGACGTCCTCGCCCATGACCAGGACCTTGGGGTCGGCCTCGAGCGCCCTGCGCAGCGAGGAGTTGAGCGCCTTGGCGATCGCCATCTTCTCGGCCGGCATGTCAGTTCTCCTCGTGGTGGTCGGCGAAGGACGCGAGGTACCCGGCGAACTGGGCGCGCTCCTCGTCCACCAGGGGGTGGCCGTCCGCGTACACGTTCTCGAAGACCGCCATGGCCTCCGGGTCCGGCATGGTGCGGATGGCCTCCCGCACGCGCTTCGCCAGCGCGTCGCTCTCCGCGTCGAGGTCGGCGAAGAACGCGTCGTCGGCCGCGCTCTCCCGCTCCATCAGGCGGCGCAGCCGCAGGATCGGGTCCTTGGCCTCCCAGGCCTCCAGGTCCTCCTTGCGGCGGTAGCGGGTCGGGTCGTCCGAGGTGGTGTGCGCGCCCATCCGGTAGGTGAACGCCTCGACCAGGATCGGGCCCTGTCCGGTGCGGGCGTGCTCGGCGGCCGCCCGGGTCACGGCCAGCACGGCCAGCACGTCGTTGCCGTCGACGCGGACGCCTGGGAAGCCGTAGCCGGCGGCCCGCTGGTAGAGCGGGACGCGGGTCTGCCGCTCGATCGGCTCGGAGATCGCCCACTGGTTGTTCTGGCAGAAGAACACGACCGGCGCCTGGTAGACGGCGGCGAAGGTGAACGCCTCCGCCACGTCGCCCTGGCTCGACGCGCCGTCGCCGAAGTAGGCGAGCACCGCGATGTCGGAGCCGTCCATCCGCGCGCCCATCGCGTAGCCGGTGGCGTGCAGCGCCTGGGAGCCGATGACGATGGTGTAGAGGTGGAAGTTGTTGCCGGTCGGGTCCCAACCACCGTGGTTCACGCCGCGGAACATGCCGAGCAGCAGTGTCGGGTCGACGCCGCGGCACCAGGCGACGCCGTGCTCGCGGTAGGTCGGGAAGACGTAGTCGTCGTGCCGCAGGGCGCGTCCTGAGCCGATCTGCGCGGCCTCCTGGCCGAGCAGCGAGGGCCAGAGCCCCAGCTCGCCCTGGCGCTGGAGGGCGGTGGCCTCGGCGTCGAAGCGGCGGGTGAGGACCATGTCGCGGTACAGGCCGCGGATCTCCTCGTGGCCGATGTCCAGGGAGTAGTCGGGGTGTTCGACGCGCTCGCCCTCGGGCGTCAGCAACTGCACCATCTCGGGGGCCGACCCGGCCTTCGGCCGTGGCTGCCGCCTGGCGGCGGCCTTCTTCCGCGGACGGCTCGCCGCGGCCTTCTTCTTCCCACCCGCTGGGGTGCTGCTCTCCACAGTCACTCGTGTTCCTCCGTCGGTCCGGCCCCCGGGATCCGCCGGGCGGCCAGTGCGGTCCGCCCGGACCCGTACGGCGCACGGGGGTGGGTGCGGCCTGGACGGAACCGAGCGGTTCTCTGCCCCGATCGCGTCCCGTTCGACGGCCCCATAAGAGCACGGTATCCAATGGGTTCACAAGCCGCGAAAAGACCCCTGACCTGCGGATTTACCTGGAAATCCAAGTACTTTCCTGGAGTGCTTTCGTGGATACGTTCGTGGACCGGGGAACGGGACGGCCTCAAGCCTCGCAGGGCTTCGGAGCAGGTGCACGTTAACCCGGCCAACCGGGTCGCGTGAAGAGCGGTGCACGCGCCGTTGTGTGACACTTGCGGTGTGTCGGACGGCGGAAAAATCAGCGTATTTCTCGTCGATGACCACGAGGTCGTGCGCCGGGGCGTGCATGAGTTGCTCGCGGTCGAACCGGACATCGAGGTGGTCGGCGAGGCCGGCACGGCGGCCGACGCCCTGACCCGCATCCCGGCCGCGCGCCCCGACGTGGCGGTGCTCGACGTGCGGCTGCCGGACGGCAGCGGAGTCGAGGTCTGCCGGGACATCCGCTCCCGCGACGAGTCGATCCACTGCCTGATGCTCACCTCCTACGCCGACGACGAGGCCCTCTTCGACGCGATCATGGCGGGCGCGTCCGGCTACGTGCTGAAGGCCATCCGCGGCACCGAACTGCTGACCGCGGTGCGGGACGTGGCGGCCGGCAAGTCCCTCCTCGACCCGGACGCGACCCGGCGCGTCCTCGAACGCCTCCGCGGCGGCGGCGAGCCGGCGGGGAAGGACGAACGCCTCGCCCAGCTGACCGACCAGGAACGCCGCATCCTCGACCTGATCGGCGACGGCCTGACCAACCGGGCGATCGGCGAGGAACTGCACCTGGCGGAGAAGACCATCAAGAACTACGTCAGCAACCTGCTCGCGAAACTCGGCATGTCGCGACGGGCACAGGCGGCGGCGTACGTGGCCCGCCTCCAAGCCGGCCGCCCACCGACGCCCGACCGCTAACGGGTTTCCCCCACCCACCCGCCCTTTCCGCTGCGCGGCATCCCGACGCGGCGGCGGTGCCCCGCGCTCCGCGCGGGGTTTTCCCCGCCC
>NZ_BAAGPR010000169.1:0-11888 GCF_054783955.1 Streptomyces mayteni
GGTCGGTGCGGGCCGTGGAGCACGGCCGGCGCGGCGCGCCGCGCCGCGCGGAGCGCGTGAGGCTCGGGCGGGCGCGGCCCGCCGCGCCCCTACCGCGCGGAGCACGAAAGGGCGGGTGGGTGGGGAAGAGTCGCGCGCAGCGCGGGAGCGCCCTGGGGGCTGGCAGGCCGGGTAGGGGCGGGCGGGTGGGTGGGGGAGAGCCGCGCGCAGCGCCGGTGCGTGCAGGGGGGCCGGCAGGTTGGGGGCGGGTGGGTGGGTGGGTGGGGGAACACCCCGTCACGGCGAGCGGCGCGGACCCGCGCCCGTCGCCCGCGCCACGATCGCCTCGTACGCCTCGGGCGACGTCGTGTGCTCGCCGAGCCGGCACGGCTTTCGTTCGCCGTGGTAGTCGCTCGACCCGGTGGTGAGGAGCGACAGGTCCGTGGCCAGGGAGTGCAGCCGCACGCGGGTGTCGAGGTCGTGGTCCATGTGGTCGACCTCGACGCCGTCGAGGCCGGCCGCCGCCAGGCGTGCGATGGCGTCGTCCGAGACGACGCGGCCGCGGCTGGCGGCCAGCGGGTGGGCGAAGACGGCGACGCCGCCGGCCGCGTGGATCAGGCGGATCGCCTCGACGGCGTCGAGCTCGTGCTTGCCGACGTAGCCCCGGCCGCCGTCGCCGATCCACTCGGCGGTGAACGCGGCGGAGACGTCCTCGACGACCCCGGCCTCGACCATGGCCGCCGCGATGTGCGGGCGGCCGACCGTGCCCTCGGCGAGTTCCCTGACCCGTTCCCAGGTGATCGGGACGCCCAGGTCGCGCAGCCTGGCCACCATGCCCTGGGCCCGTGGCACCCGGTCGTCGCGCAGCAGGTCGCGTTCCCTGGCGAAGGCCGGCTCCTCGGGGTCGAAGAGGTAGCCGAGCATGTGCAGGCTGATGCCGTCCAGCTGGCAGGAGATCTCCGCGCCGGTCACCAGCGTCAGCCCGGGCGGCAGCGCGGCCGCCGCCGCGGCGTGGCCGGCGACGGTGTCGTGGTCGGTGAGCGCCACCACGTCGAGCCCGGCGGCCCCCGCCTCGTGGACCAGCTTCGCGGGGGAGTCCGTGCCGTCCGAGGCCGTCGAGTGGGCGTGCAGATCGATGCGCATCCGACCAGGGTAGGGGGCTCGGTCAGGCGGTCGGGGCGGGCGCCTCGAGGGTGCGGACGGCGGCCACCAGCGGGGCGAGCCCGGGGCGGGCCTCGGCGAGGTCGAGCGCCTCGCGCAGGGCCGTCTCGTTGGTGGGGCGGGCCTCGGCCAGCAGCCCGCGGCCGGCGTCGGTGACGTCCGTGTAGATGCCGCGGCGGTCGGTCGGGCAGAGGTAGCGGGTGAGCAGGCCGCGGTCCTCGAGGCGGTTGACCAGCCGGGTGGTGGCGCTCGGGCTCAGGACGACGGCGTCGGCCAGCTCCGTCATCCGGAAGTGGCCGCCCTCGCCCTCGTGCTGCCGGCTGAGCACGTCGAGCACGGAGTACTCGCGCACGCTGAGCCCGTGAGCGGCCTGGAGGGCGCGTTCGATGTGGGCCTCGATGCGGTCGTGCAGCGCGGACAGGGCGCACCATCCCTGGGCCAGGCCCGGTTCGGGACGCGACATCGCGGTTCCTCCCCGTCGTCGTGTGGTCGAGCCCCAGCGTACCCCGGATACCCGCTCTCCGAAATTGTCGGCGCTTGCAAGTATCCGCGTGTGCAATTAATGTCTGAGCGGGTAATCGGCTTTGACAACGAGAAGGGTCCGCTCATGCCCATCGCGCTCCTGGCACTGGCCATCGGGGCTTTCGGGATCGGCACCACCGAGTTCGTGGTGACGGGACTGCTGCCCGAGTTCGAGGCCGAGTTCGGCGTCTCCACGCCCGTCGCCGGCTTCACCGCGTCCGGCTACGCGCTCGGCGTCGTGATCGGCGCGCCGCTGATGGCGATCCTCGGCGGCCGGACGGCGCGCAAGCGGCTGCTGATGGTGATGATGGCGCTGTTCACGGTCGGCAACGCGCTCTCCGCCGTGGCCCCGGAGTTCTGGGTGCTGCTGGCCGGCCGGGTGGTCTCCTCGCTGGCGCACGGCGCGTTCTTCGGCGTCGGCTCCGTGGTGGCGGCCCAGCTGGTGGGGCCGGCCAGGCGGGCCAGCGCCATCGCGCTGATGTTCACCGGGTTGACCGTCGCCAACGTGGTCGGCGTGCCGGCCGGCACCCTGCTCGGGCAACAGGTCGACTGGCGGCTGACGTTCGCGGTCGTCGCCGGGATCGGCGTGCTGGCGCTGGCCGGCATCGCCGCCCTGGTGCCGGCCGGCGCCGGGGACGCGCCGGCGGCCGGCCGGGCGGTGGGCGGCGGCCTGCGGCGCGAGTTGGCCGCGTTCCGCGAGCCCCAGGTGCTGCTGGCCATGGCGATGACCGTGCTGGGCTTCGGCGGCGTGTTCGCGGCGATCACCTACATCGCGCCGATGATGACGGACGCCGCCGGCTACGCCGAGTCCAGCGTGACCTGGCTGCTCGCGCTGTTCGGCGTGGGCCTGGTGGTCGGCAACCTGGTCGGCGGCCGGTACGCGGACCGGGCGCTGATGCCGCTGCTCTACGTGTCGCTGACCGCGCTGGCCTTGACGCTCGCGCTGTTCACCCTCACCGCCGGCGACAAGGTCGCCGCGGCCGTGACGCTGCCGCTGATCGGCGCCTTCGGCTTCGCCACCGTGCCGCCGTTGCAGAAGCGGATCCTGGACAACGCGGCCGACGCCCCGACCCTCGCCTCCGCGGTCAACATCGGCGCGTTCAACCTGGGCAACGCGCTGGCCGCCTGGCTCGGTGGCCTGGTCCTGTCGGCCGGCGGCGGTCCCACCACGCCCAACCTGGTGGGCGCCGCGATGGCCGCCGGCGCGCTGGTGCTCGCCGTCCTCGGGGCCACCCTCGAACGCCGCCGGCGCCACGCCGTGCCGGAACCCGCGGCCGGCCGTCGTGCGACGGCCGGGGCTACGACATGATGCGGGGCGAGAGCGCGCCGCAGGGCACGAGTTCGAGTTCGGAGCCGGCGTCCCGCAGGTCGGTCAGCACCATCTCGTCGTACATCAGGATCCCGGCCTGCTCGGGCCAGATCACCGCCCACAGCCAGAGGCCCATCGCCTCGCCGGCGAAGACCGCGCGGTCCTCGGGGGCGTCCGCGACCTGCCAGAGCGGGGTGGGCCGGCCGGCGGCCAGGACCTTGATCTGCGGCGGGGCGTCCACCCGGAGCCGGGGCCCCGGATCGGGGCCGGCGACGCCTGCGTAGCGGGCGCCGAGGCCGACGCCCAGCTCCTCGGCGATCAGCAGCATCTCGCCAGGGCCGCCCAGCGGGCCGGGTCCTGAGCAGGCCACCGCCGTGGCGCGGCCGCCGGAGCGGTCGTCGCCGGCGCAGGCCACCCCGGTGAACAGCCAGCCGACCGGCAGCGGCCAGGGCATCCAGACCGGGACCCGGGTGCGGTTCACCACGACCGTGAGGGCGTTGACGCTCGGCGGCACGACGGGTTGTACGGGCTGCACGGCGCCGTGCTCCGCGCAGCGCCAGGAGTCGGCGAAGAGGCCCGGGGCCCGGACCCGCCCGCCACACTTCGGGCAACTGGGTTCGCCCCTCATAGGGAACAACAGTCCCGCCGCGCCGGCCCATCCGTCAAGGCGGGTTACCCCGTCGGTGGCGCGCCGGCGCGGCGCGGGTCGAGGAGGTCGACGCCGAGCTCCCGCCAGCGTTCGAGGAGAGCCGACGCCCCCCTGGCCCGTTTCCAGGCGGCCTCGTTGGGTGTCATCGGCAGCACTGGCAGGAAGTGGACAGGATCGCGTGGCGCGGGCAGCGTCAACTCGGGCACGGTGCCGTCCGGCTCGCCGAGCAGCACCGAGGTGAAGGGGGCGCCGGGCCACAGCGGCCGGCCGAGGTCGAGCGAGCCGCCTGGGGCGGCGACCAGGCCCTCCACCTGCGGGCTCGCGGCCACCGTGGCCAGCGCCCGCGGCACCCCGTCGACCGCCGGGTCGCCGGCCCGCACGGTGAGCAGCAGCTCGGCGCGCGGCCCGCGCTCCGGGGCGGCCAGCACGGCCGTGGGGTCGGCCATCGGGGCCGCCGACATGCCGAGCGTCGCGTAACGCACCAGGCCGCGGGCCGGGTCCTGGACGCGCAGCACCTCGATCCGCTCGGCGCCGAGGAACGTCACCGCGGCCCGGCCGTCCGGCTCCCCGAGGGCGGCCCGCAGCCGCTCCTCGACGGCGGCCAGCACGTCGGCGCTCACCGGCGCTCCCCACGGATCACCAGGGCCAGGCCGGCCAGGATCACGGCCAGCGCCGGATACGCGGCGACCGGCGGCAGCTGGCCGAGGGCGAGGGCGGCGACCAGCACCGCGCCCGGCGTCTCGAGCAGCAGCGAGGTGGCGGTGACCGAGGGGCCGAGGCCCCGCACCACTCGGTTGAGCAGCGAGTGGCCGAGCAGTTGGGCGACGACGGTGATGGCGAGCAGCTCGAGCCAGGTCTCGCCCGGGTAGCCGCCGAGCGCGGCGCCGGCGAGCAGGCAGACGGGCAGCAGCAGCGCGGTGGCCGCGCCATAGCAGAGCAGGGTGTACGACGTGGTGCTCGTGGTGCGCCGCACCTCGGCGCCGAGCAGCACGTACACGGCGCCCGCGATGCCGCCGCCGAGCGCCATGGGGGCACCCCCAGCGTTAGCTGGGGGAGTGTCGCCGAGCAGGGCGTCCGTGGAGACGGCGAGGTCGACGCCGGTCAGCAGGACCACGCCGGCGAACGCCACGGCCGAGCCGAGCCAGACGGCGGCCGGCCGCCGGTGGCCGAGGAGCCGCAGCGCCAGGACCGTCCACAGCGGGGTGGTCGTGACCAGGGCTACCGAGGAGGCGACCGAGGTGAGCCGCAGGCTGGGCAGCCAGAGCGCGAAGTGCGCGGCGAGCGCGGCGCCAGCGGCGAGCGAGAGGAGCAGGGTGCGGCGGTCGACGCCGGCCAGCTCGGCCCGGAGCGCGGGCCGCCTGAGCAGCGCCGGGAGGAGGCCGGCGACGGCGAGCGCGTTGCGCCAGAAGGCGATGGCCAGGGCCGGGGCCGCGGTGGCGGCGGTCAGCGGGCCTGAGACCGAGACGGCGACGACGGCCACCGAGAGCAGCAGCCAGTCGTTGGAGACGAGGCCGAAGCCGCGGTCGAGGCGGGGGAGCGTGCCGCCGGCGGCGACGGCCGCCGGCGCGCCGGCCGGGGTGGCGCGGACGCGTGGGCTGGTCACCTCGGTCCTCCCCTTCGCGCGGCGGCCGGGGCCGGCCGCGGCTCTCCGCGTCTCCTACGGCCCGCGCCGGCCCCGTGGCCCCGGGCGCTCAGAGAGCGCCGAAGCCCACCCGGCGGGCGGCCGACTCGCCGATCTCCACGTAGGCGATCCGGCTCGCCGGCACCAGCACCTTGCGGCCACGCTCGTCGACCAGCGACAGCAGCTTGTTCTCGGCGGCCAGAGCCTCGGCGACGGCCCGCTCCACCTCCTCGGCAGACTGCCCGCTCTCGAGAACGATCTCGCGCGGCGTGTGCTGAACGCCGATCTTGATCTCCACGGTTGTCCCTCCGGTGATCCGTTAGCTCGTCACAGATTATCCGCGCCCGGCGGCGGGCCGGACGCGGCCGGCCACGCCGAGAGCGAACACCGTGTCAGAGCGGGGGTCGCGGGCGGTTCCGCCGTGGTCAGTTCTGCTTGGGGAAGCCGGCGATGCCCCGCCAGGCCAGGGAGGCGGTGAGGTTCTTCGCCGTCTCGCGCGGGATGCCGCGCCCCGAGCTGAGCCAGTGGCGGGCCGTGATCTGCGCCAGGCCGCACAGGCTGACGGCCAGCAGCATCGACTCGTCCTCCGGCAGCTCGGTGTCCTCCGAGATCAGCGGGCTGACCAGCTTCGCGCAGTCGAGCGAGACCTGGTCGACGCGCTCCCGCACCGACGGCTCGTTGGTCAGGTCGGACTCGAAGACCAGCCGGAACGCGCCGCCCTCGTGCTCCACGTAGGAGAAGTAGGCGTCCATGGTGGCGGCGATGCGCTGCTTGTTGTCCGGAGTGGAGGCCAGCGCCCGGCGCACGGCCTGCACCAGCGCCTCGCAGTGCTGGTCGAGCAGCGCCAGGTAGAGTTCGAGCTTCCCAGGGAAGTGCTGGTAGAGCACCGGCTTGCTGACCCCGGCGCGGACGGCGATGTCGTCCATCGCGGCCGCGTGGTAGCCCTGGGCGACGAAGACCTCCTGGGCGGCGCCCAGCAGCTGGTTGCGCCGGGCCCGGCGCGGCAGGCGGGTGCCGCGGGGCCGCGCCTCGGTCTGCTCTGTGGCTGTCACGCCGCCTCCCGGTGGTCGTGTGTCCCTGTCGTGCTGGTCATGCTGCTCGTGCCGGTCGCGCTCTTCGCTTCGCTCGTGCCGGTCGTGCCTCTCGGGCCGCTCACGGTGCGCTCCGCGCCCCGCGCCGGCCTCTTCCCCGTGCCGTTCCGTCGTCATCGTACGGTCGTGTGGTCGCGCAGCGTGCATCGTGAGGGCAGGATTTCACTCTGCGGACACTGCCCGGGCCCGCCGCTCAGCGCTCGTCCTCGCGGTAGTCGTCGTCGCCGGGATCGACCACCCTGGCCTGCTCGGCCGCGTCCGCCGGGTCGGCCTCGGGCTCACCACGCTCCGCGAGCGGCGTGTCACGCAGTCGCAGCAGGTCGAGGCGCTGCTCGGCGACGTCGCCCTCGGCGGCCTCGTCGTCGAGCTCCTCCTCGTACTCCGCAGACTCCTGGTACTCCTCGGGGAACTCCGGCTCTGTCGGTTCCTGCCGCATCGCTCACCACCTCCGGATCCTCGGTGGGCACCTCCCACCCTAGGCGCGCGCGGCGGGAGAGGCGAACCGGCGATGTGACGCCGGACACAGAACCGAGGTCCCATGGGTGCGTGTGTGCGAGCGTGACGGGCTCGTAATATTGCGCCCATGCCAACCACCGAAGAGTCGCGAGCTGAGGCGGAGCTCGCCTCGGCGGAAGGCTGGCCCGGGGTGCGGGACGGGGAGACGATGCGCTTCACCGACCTTCCCGGGATGACGCTCGCGGTGCGTCGCCGCGCCGCCGCCGTCGACCGCCTCGAACCCGCACTCCTCGTGCACGGACTCGGCGGCTCGTCACGCAACTGGTCAGCGCTGATGGAGGCGTTGGCCCCCGACGTCGAGTGCGAGGCGATCGACCTGCCGGGCTTCGGCGCCTCGCCGCCGCCCACCGGCGGCGACTACTCCGTCCCCGGCCACACGCGCGCCGTCATCCGCCTGTTGGACGCCGGGCGCCGCGGGCCCGTCCACCTGCTCGGCAACTCGCTCGGCGGCGCCATCGCCGTCCGGGTCGCCGCCCTCCGCCCCGACCTGGTCCGCACCCTCACCCTGATCGCGCCCGCGCTGCCCGAGCGGCTGCCGCGGCCCGGCGCCATCCCCACCGGCATGCTCGGCGTCCCAGGGGTGACCCGGCTGCTGCGCCTGGCGACCCGCGACCAGCCGCCGAGCCAGCGCGCCAGGGAGGTGCTGCGGCTCTGCTACGGGGACCCGGCGCGGATAACTCCCCAGGAGTTCAACGCGGCCGAGGCCGAGTTGGAGCGGCGGCAGCGGCTGCCCTACTTCTGGGAGTCGCTCGGGCGCACCACCCGCGGCCTGCTCAACGCCTACACGTTGGGCGGCCAGCACTCGCTGTGGCGGCAGGCCGAGCGGGTGTTGGCGCCGACGCTGCTGCTCTACGGCGGCCGCGACCGGCTGCTCGGGGTCGGCAGCACCCGGCGGGCCAGCCGGGCATTCGGGTGCTCACGGCTCGTCGTGCTGCCCGAAGCCGGCCACGTGGCCATGATGGAGTTCCCGGCCGTGGTGGCCGGCGCGTTCCGGGAGTTCCTCACCTGGACGCCCGCGTACGCCGGCCACGAAGGGGTGGCCGATGGACGCTCGTGACGCCGCCGAGCCCCGCGTGGGGCCCGAGGCCGGACCCCGGCAGGAGTACCTCGATGCCTTCGCCACCGCCGACGCCCCCCGAACCGGGGGGCACATTCCAGGGCAGCGGTCGGCGGCATCACGAGGAGGCGGGCGAGTGGGGTTGGCAACCGAGGCCGGGCAGGGGCACGGGACCGTCGGGCTCGACGAACCCGACCAGCACGACCGGGGTCACGGGGCCGACGGGCATGACGAGCCGCGGCAGGCGGAGCCGGCGCGGCGCTCGTCGTCCGGGCGCCATGGCAAGCCGCGGGAACGCCGGCGTGGGCTCGGGGATAGCCGGGTCGAGCGCCGCGGGGGCGGGGGCGGGGGCGGGGGCTGGGGCCGCACGCTGACCGGCGTCGCCGCCGCGGCCGTGGTGACGGTGCTGACCGTCGTCGTCGGGGGCAACATCACCGACCGGGGCGGCCAGGACCGGGCGGGCGCCGACGAGGGCGCGCCGGACGTCGGCGCGGGCGCCCCCGAGTCGGACACCGGCCGGGGCGGCGCCCAGGACGACGCGGCCGATCCGGACCGGGAGGGCCAGTCGCCCTCGGGCTCCGTCGAGGAGCCGCAGGCCGAGCCGACCTACGAAGAGCTGATGACCACCGCGTTCGAGCTCGACCCCGAGCTGACCGCGTCCGGCCAACTGGTGCCGGTGGGCGGCAGCGATCCGGCGGCCGACCCGACGGCGGTCGACCAACTGCGCTACCGGGTGGACGTGGAGGAGGGCATGGGCCTCGACGCCGAGTTCTTCGCCCAGGTCGTCCACCAGACCCTCAACGACCCGCGCAGCTGGGGCAACAACGGCGAGCGCTCGTTCGCCCGGGTGTCCGCCGGCGAGTACGACTTCGTGATCACGCTGGCCAGCCCGGGCACCGCCGCCGACTGGTGCGCACGCTCCGGCCTCGACATCACCCAGGACAACGTCTCCTGCGACTCCTCCAACACCGAGCGCGTGATCATCAACGCCTGGCGCTGGGCGCAGGGTTCCGAGACCTACGGCGACGACATCTCGGGCTACCGGCAGATGCTGATCAACCACGAGGTGGGACACCGCCTCGGCCTCGGCCACGCGGTCTGCCCGGCGGAGGGTGCGCTGGCCCCGGTGATGCTGCAGCAGACCAAGTATCTGACGACCAACGGCGTGACCTGCGTGCCCAACCCGTGGCCGAACCCGGAGCGCTGAACACCCCCGTCGTGACCGTGCCGTGCGTGCCGTGTCGTGCCGCCGGTGCGGTCTAACGACGTGACTCGCGGCGAAGTCACGAATCTTCACCCCTTCTGATGGTGCGGTGGACATCCGTCCGCCGTCGGGTGCACAAGTAGACATACCGTCTCTTCGTCATGGGAGCCATGGGAGAAGGGGATGCGCCGGTGCACGCCGCGTCGATCACTCAGCGTCGCCGGCCGAACGCGTGCGGTCTGCCCGCGCCGCGGGGGCCAGGCGGACCGTTTCAGCACCCGCGCCACCCCCGTCGTCCCCGTCCCGCCAAGATCTGTTCACACGCAAGGAGCACAGACCGATGAGAGTGCTGCTTCTCGGCGCGGGAGGGTACCTGGGCCGGTTCGTCGCCGACCGCCTGCTCGCCGATCCCGCCGTGCAGCTGACCGCACTGGGGCGCGGCGACGACGCGGACGTCCGCTTCGACCTGTCGACCGGCAGCCCGGGTGCCCTGACCCGGTTCCTGGACGCCGTGCACCCCGGGGTCGTGATCAACTGCGCGGGCGCCATCCGCGGCACCGCCAGCGAGCTGACCAGGCACAACACCGTCGCCACCGCCACCCTCTGCGAGTCGCTGCGGCGCAGCGGCTGCCGGGCGCGGCTGGTGCACATCGGCTGCGCCGCCGAGTACGGGCCATCCCAGACCGGCTCGTCCACCGCCGAGGACGCGGTCGCCCGCCCGGGCGGCCCCTACGGCGTCAGCAAGCTGGCCGCCACCGAGCTGGTGCTCGGCTCCGGGCTCGACGCGATCGTGCTGCGGGTGTTCTCGCCGACCGGCCCCGGCACCCCGGCGGGGTCGCCGCTCGGCCGGCTCGCCGACTCGCTGCGGCGCGCCATGCAGCACGGCGACAGCGAGCTCAAGCTGGGCGGACTCGCCGTCCAGCGGGACTTCGTCGACGTCCGCGACGTGGCGCGCGCCGTGCACGCGGCCACCCTCTCCGCGGCCCAGGGCGTGGTCAACATCGGCACCGGGCACGCCGTCCGGCTGCGCGAGGCGGCCGCGGCGCTGGCCAGGATCTCCGGCTACTCGGGCACCCTGCACGAGCTGGAGGGCCCGCCCCCGCCGCGCCAGTCGCCCGAGGGCGTCGGCGGCCACCACGCGCTGCCGGCGCCAGGGCCCTACCCCGACGGGTGCGGCAGCTGGCAGCAGGCCGACGTCCGCACCGCCAGGGACCGGCTCGGCTGGCGGGCCAGGATCAGCCTGGAGGAGTCCCTCGCCGACATCTGGATGGAGGCGGCCTGCCGGATGTGACCCGCCCGGGGCGGGGGTGCCCGGAGCGCGGCTGCCCGGACTGTGGAAGGGGCATCTCGGAATCAGCCGGGGCGTGGCAGTGTTGAGGGAACGACCGTGTCCCTAGAAGTACGGAGTCCCCGTGTCGCTGCCACCCCTGGTAGAGCCGGCCGCCGAGCTCACCGTCGACGAGGTCCGCAGGTACTCCCGCCACCTGATCATCCCCGACGTGGGGATGGCCGGGCAGAAGCGGCTGAAGAACGCCAAGGTGCTCGCCGTGGGCGCGGGCGGCCTGGGCTCGCCGGCGCTGATGTACCTGGCGGCGGCCGGGGTCGGCACCCTGGGCATCGTGGAGTTCGACGTCGTCGACGAGTCCAACCTCCAGCGGCAGATCATCCACAGCCAGGCCGATATCGGTAAGTCCAAGGCGCTGTCCGCCAAGGAGACGGTGCAGGGCATCAACCCCTACGTCCAGGTGAACATCCACGAGGAGCGGCTCGACTCGTCCAACGTGATGGAGCTGTTCGCCCAGTACGACCTGATCGTCGACGGCACGGACAACTTCGCCACCCGCTACCTGGTCAACGACGCCTGCGTGCTGCTGAACAAGCCGTACGTCTGGGGCTCCATCTACCGCTTCGACGGCCAGGCGTCCGTCTTCTGGTCCGAGCACGGCCCGTGCTACCGCTGCCTCTACCCCGAGCCGCCGCCGCCCGGCATGGTGCCGTCCTGCGCCGAGGGCGGGGTGCTCGGCGTGCTGTGCGCGTCGATCGGCTCGATCCAGGTGACCGAGGCCATCAAGGTGCTCACCGGCACCGGCGACGCGCTGGTCGGCAGGCTGATGATCTACGACGCCCTGGAGATGACCTACCGGCAGGTCAAGGTCCGCAAGGACCCCAACTGCGCGGTCTGCGGCGACAACCCGACGGTCACCGAGCTGATCGACTACGAGGCCTTCTGCGGCGTCGTCTCGGACGAGGCGCAGGCGGCGGCCAAGGACTCGACGATCACGCCGCGGCAGCTGAAGGAGTGGATCGACGCCGACGAGAAGATCGACATCATCGACGTGCGCGAGCCCAACGAGTACGAGATCGTCTCCATCCCCGGCGCGCGGCTCGTCCCCAAGAACGAGTTCCTGATGGGCGACGCGTTGAGCGACCTGCCGCAGGACCGGCGGATCGTGCTGCACTGCAAGACGGGCGTGCGGTCGGCCGAGGTGCTGGCCGTTCTGAAGAACGCGGGCTTCGCGGACGCGGTGCACGTGGGCGGCGGCGTGATCGGCTGGGTCAACCAGATCGAACCGGACAAGCCGGTCTACTGACGGCCGGGGGTTTTCCTCCCCTTCCCCCCACCCACCCGCCCCTTTCCGCGCGCTCCGCGCGGGTCGGCCCCGGGGCCCGCCCGGGCGGCTCCGCCGCCATCGGTCGGGCCCCGGGCGGGGGGCGGGCCGCCGCCCCGCGGCAGTGCCGCAGGGCGGCGCCTCGCGTGGCGGGACGGAGCCCCGAGGGG
>NZ_BAAGPR010000170.1:0-11349 GCF_054783955.1 Streptomyces mayteni
CCGCTGACCGGCGCCGTCGCCACGGCGCTGCTCTGCGCGGCGGCCGCCGGCACCGGCGCCGGGCTGCTCGCCGCCGCGCTCTGCGCCGGGCCCTGGCCGGCGCTGGCCGGGCAGCCGCTCACCGTCGAGGCCCAACTCACCGAGGACCCACGGCAGGCCGCCGCCAGGCCCGGGCGGCCGGGCGCGCCACGGCCCGTGCTGTTCGCCGCCGAGACCAGCCTGGTCGTCGCCGAGGACGGCACGGCACACGCCGTCCGCGCCCCGGTCCTCCTCGTCGTCCAGCCGGCGGAGGCCGAAGCGGCAGCCGCCTGGCTGGGGTTGCTGCCCACCACCCGGCTGCGGCTGACCGCGGAGGCCACCGAGCCGATGCCCGGGCGCGCGGCCGAGCTGGCCGCCGTGCTGCGCGCCGACGACGCCGGGCCACCCGTCGTCATCGGCGGGCCCGGTCTCGCGCAGCGGGTCGCCGGCGGGCTCAGGGCCGGCCTCCGGGATGCCGCCCAGGGGCTGCCAGGCGACGCCGAGGCGCTGCTGCCGGCGCTGGTGATCGGCGACGACGCGGCGCTCTCGCCCGAGCTCGAGGAGGCGGTGACCGTCACCGGCCTCACCCACCTGATCGTGGTCTCCGGCAGCCAGGTGGCGATCGTCCTCGGGGTGCTGGTGGGCCGGCTCGGCACCGCATCCCTGGTCGAGCGCGGCGGCCTCGCCGCCCGGCTCGGCATCCCGCTGCGCGCCACCGCCGTGCTCGGCGGCGGCCTCGTCCTCGCGTTCGTCCTCGTCTGCCGCCCCGACCCGAGCGTGCTGCGCGCCGCCGCCTGCGCCGGCATCGCGCTGCTCGCCCTGGCCACCGGCCGCACCCGCTCGCTGCTCCCCGCGCTCGCGGCGGCCGTGCTGCTGCTGATCCTCTACCAGCCCACCATGGCCAGGTCGTTCGGCTTCCTGCTCTCGGTGCTGGCCACCGGCGCGCTGCTCACCCTCGCCCCGCGCTGGAGCGCCGCGCTGCGCGCCCGCCGGGTGCCAGGGCCGCTCGCCGAGGGGCTGGCCGCCTCGGCGGCCGCCCACGTGGTGTGCGCGCCGGTGATCACGGTCTTCGCCGCCAGCACCAGCCTGGTCGCCATCCCGTGCAACCTGCTCGCGGCCGTCGCCGTCGCGCCGGTCACGGTGCTCGGCTGGGCCGCGCTGGCCGTCGCCCCGCTCTCCCCGCCGGCGGCCCAGGCGCTCTGCTGGCTGGCGAGTTGGCCGGCCCGGTGGATCGCCGGCGTCGCGCGGGCCGGCGCCCGGCTGCGGGGCGCCGAGCTCGGCTGGCCGGGCGGCTGGTGGGGCGCCGCCCTGCTGGCCGCCGCCACGGTGGGCGCCCTGGCGATGGCCCGCCGGGCGCCGCGCGGCCCCGGGCCCGCGCTGGTCTGCGCCCTGCTGCTCCTGCTCGCCGTGGTCAGGCCGGCGCCGCTGCCCAGGATCCTCACCGGCTGGCCGCCGCCCGACTGGCGCCTGGTGGCGTGCGACGTGGGCCAGGGCGACGGCCTGGTGCTGGCCGCCGGCGGCAACAGCGCGCTGGTGGTGGACGCCGGCCCGGAGCCGGCCGCCATCGACCGCTGCCTGCGCGACCTCGGCGTCCGCCACGTCCCGCTGCTGGTGCTCAGCCACTTCCACGCCGATCATGTGGCCGGTCTGCCCGGCGTGTTGGCCGGTCGGCGGGTCGACGCCATCCAGACCACCACCGTGCGGGACGGCCAGGACCAGGCCGAGTTCGTCGCCAGGACCGCCGCCGAGGCCGGCATCCCGGTGGCGCCCGTCGTGCCAGGCCAGTCCGGCACGGCAGGCCCCGGGCTCAGCTGGCGGGTGCTGTGGCCGCCGCCCGACCCGGTGGGTCTCGGCGCCAACGACGCCAGCGTCACGCTGCTGGCGCGCGTCGGGGAGCTGACGGTCTTCCTGCCCGGCGACCTCGAACCCCCGGCCCAGGAGCGCCTGTTGGCCGCCCACCCCGAGCTGGCCGCGGTCGACGTCGTGAAGGTCGCCCACCATGGCTCGGCCCACCAGCACCAGCCACTGCTCGACCGGCTGCGCCCCGGGCTCGCGCTGATCAGCGCCGGCGCCGACAACTCCTACGGCCACCCGGCCCCGCGCACCCTGGCCGCGCTGGCGGCGGCCGGCGCCACCGTGCTGCGCACCGACCTGCACGGCGCGGTGGCCGTCGCGGACACGGCAGAGGGCCCCCGCGCGACCGTCCGCCGCGGCGAGGTCACGGCCGGCGAGGCGTCACCCGTCGCCGATCCGGATGGCGCCGGCCGGGCAGCGGGCGGCGGCCTGCGCGGCGGCGGCGCGGTGGGTGTCGGGCGGCCTCCCGGCACGGACGCGGACGGTGCCGTCCTCCTCGCTCTGGTCGAAGAGCTCAGGGGCGAGCAGCGCGCACATGCCGGTGCCCACGCAGCGGCCGGGGTCCGCCTCGACGCGGATGTGGCTCATGTCCGTGGTCCTCCTACCAGGCGACGGGCAGCCGGTGCGCGCCGTAGATGGGCATGTCGTTCCGGAACGGCACGTCCTCGGGGGCCACCGCGAGCCGCAGCCCGGGGAAGCGGCGCAGCAGGGCGGGGAAGGCGATGCGCATCTCGACGCGGGCCAACTGCTGCCCGAGGCAGGCGTGGCCGCCGTGCCCGAAGGCGACGTGGCCGCTGGGCGCCCTGGTGAGGTCCAGCTCGTCGGGGTCGGCGAAGACCGCCGGGTCCCGGTTGGCCGCCGGGAGGGACAGGGTGACCGGCTCGCCGGCCCTGATCAGCCGACCGCCGAGCGTGACGTCCTCGAGCGCGGAGCGCGCCGCCACCTCGAACTGGGCGATGCCCAGATAGCGCAGCAGCTCCTCGACCGCGCCGTCCACCAGCCCGGGATCGGCGCGGAGCAGGGCGAGCTGCTCGGGGTGGCGCAGCAGGGCGAAGGTGCCGAGGCTCAGCATGCCCGAGGTGGTCTCGTGCCCGGCCACCAGCAGCAGCATGGCGATGCCCACCGCCTCCTCGTCGGTCAGCGCGCCCGCGTCGATCACCCCGCTGAGCAGGTCGTCGCCGGGCGCGGCCCGCTTGGCGGCCACGACGTCCGCGAGGAACGCGGTCAGCGCCTCCTCAGCGGCGCGGGATTCCGCTGCGCTGCTCGCGGTGGAGACCATGGCGGTGGTCCAGCGCTGGAAGTCCCCGTGGAACGTGTAGGGCACGCCGAGGAGTTCGCAGATCACCAGGGAGGGAACGGGTAGCGCGAAGGTCCGCACGAGGTCGGCGGGCGGGCCCGCCGCCTCGGTCGTGTCCAGGCAGTCCTCGACGATCCGCTCGACGCGCGCCGCGAGCGCCCGGGTGCGGCGCACGGTGAACTGGCCGGTGAGCAGCCTCCGATAGCGGGCGTGCGCCGGCTCGTCCATGCCGATGAACACGCCGGGCGGGGCCGGCTCGTGCGGCTCGGCGCGCACCGGGGAACGCAGCAGCTCGGTGCGGGAGCTGAACCGCGGGTCCGCCAGCACCTGGCGCACCAGGGCGTGCCCGGTCACCAGCCAGCCGGTCGAGCCGTCGGGGTGGGCCAGCCTGCTGACGGGGTGGCTCCCGCGCAGCCGCCCCAACTCGGCCGGCGGGTCGAGGGGGGTGTCACGGACGGTCGGAAACGGCGCGGGGGGCGGTAAGGCGTCGGTCATCGCCAGGCTCCTTCGGCTCCGGAGGAACAGACCTCTCCGTACAGCATAAAGTCTCGTTCGGCTCGCAGTTCGCCTCAGAGGGGAGGTGGCGGCAACAGGCGGCTCTCACCTGGTAGTTCCTCGGTTGAACAACCTGCCCACCCGGTGGGAGCCTGCTAGCATTTCGTCACACCGAGGATCCGTGACGAAAAGAGATCGCATGCCGATCTGTGTCCAGTGCGACCGGGAGTTCGGCCGGCTGTCGCGCGGCCGCGCCCCCCGCTACTGCTCCCGTTCCTGCCAGGCCCGCGCCTACCGGGCCAGGCAGGCCGAGTCGGCGGCGCCGCGCCCCGCCGCGCCTGAACCGCCTGAACCGTCCAGGGCCGGCGGCGGGCTCACCGTGGACGCCATCGTGCGCGCCGCCGTCCTGATCGCCGACGCCGAGGGCCTCGAGGCGCTCTCGATGCGCCGGGTCGCCGAGGCGTGCGACGTCGGCACCATGGCGCTGTACCACCACGTCGACGGCAAGGACGCGCTGATCGAGCTGATGGTCGAGGCCGTCTACGCCGCGAGCGGCACCCCGGAACGCCTCCCGGGCGACTGGCGCGCCGAGTTGGCCGGCGTCGCCCGCGCCGAGTGGGCGCTGTACACCGCACACCCCTGGGCCCTCCAGGTCCTGGCCACCGTGCGGCCGCCGCTGGTGCCCAGCGTGCTGGCCGGCGTCGAGCGGGCCATGGCCGCCCTCGACGGCCACGGCCTCGACCCGCTCACCGTCCACCGGATCGCCCAGAGCGTGCTCGGCCAGGTGCAGGGGCTCGGCCTGCTCCGGGTCAGCGAGATCGAGTCGTCCCGCGCCGAAGGTCCTTCGCTCGCCCAGTGGCGCGCCAGCGTCGCCCCCGCCGCGCTCCGCCGGCCGGACGGCACCGGCCCGCGCTTCCCCCGCCTGGCGGCCCTGGAGCGGATCCCCGAGGCCGCCGCCGACCTCGACGAACTCTTCGAGTTCAGCCTCGACCGCTTCCTGGACGGCATCGCCCCCCTGCTCGACCGCTGACCCCCACCGCCCTCACACCAACCAGACGCCGTCCCGCATCAGCTGGCGGTCGGCCAGCTCGTTCACCTCCCGCCAGGCCCGCACGGCCCGCGGGCGGAACACCAGGAACACCCACGTCGACCGCCCCCTGGCGTCCCAGTGCAGCTTGCGCTCGAACGCCTCGCCCGCCGCGGCCGGCAGCGCGTCGCCCGCCACCACCGCCGCCTCGGCGTCGATCAGGATCACGTCCCTGGTGTGCCCCAGGGCCACCACCGCCCGCCCGTCCCGCGCGACGTTGACGGCCGTCGGGTTGGCGGCCCTGGTGGTCATCACCAGCGTCTCGTCGTGCCAGACGAAGGAGAGCGGCACCAGACACGGCTCCCCGCCCTCGCCCGTGGTGGACACCCAGGCGTCCACGTCCCGCAGCAGGCGGTCGAGCACATCCTTCTTACGCTGCGCGGCATCGCGCGCCGGCGCCGTCTCGGTCGTCATCTCCGCACGCTAGCCCGGCGCCCCGCGGGCCGGCATCGGGCGCCGGTCCTAGGACCTGCGCGGGCGCCGTCAGTCGCGCTCCAACCAGCCGTCGTGCGCCTCCGCCAGCGCCGCGAGCGCCGCCACGTCCCAGCCGGGCGCGGCGTCCTCGAGGACCACCAGCCACTGGGCGTCCTCCGCGTCGTCCTCGCCCGCCAGGGCGTCCCGCACCGGGCGGGGCTCCTCGGGCAGCCGCAGACGTTCGGCCAGCTCGGCGGCGACCTCCTCGGCCGCGTCCCGGTCAGGCAGCACCAGCACATGTCGCATCGGGCCATTGTCCCCGGCGCGGAACCCACTGTCGGACCCGCGTGGGATGCTGGGCCGCATGGCAGCCAGATCCCCCAAGGCCGACGACCCCCTCGCCCCGCTCACCGTCGCGGTGGGGCAGGAGGAACTGCTGCTGGACCGGGCCGTCCAGCGCGTGGTGGCCGCCGCCCGGGCCGCCGACCCCGACACCGACGTGCGCGACCTCGCCCCCGGCGAACTCCAGCCCGGCACACTCGCCGAGCTCACCAGCCCCTCGCTCTTCGCCGAGCGCAAGGTGGTCGTCGTCCGCCAGGCCCAGGACCTGTCGGCCGACACCGTCAAGGACGTCAAGGCATACCTGGCCGCCCCCGCCGAGGAGATCACCCTCGTGCTGCTGCACGCCGGCGGCGCCAAGGGCAAGGGCCTCCTCGACGCGGCCCGCAAGGCCGGGGCCCGCGAGGTGCCCTGCCCCAAGATGACCAAGCCGGCCGACCGGCTGGCCTTCGTCCGCGACGAGTTCCGCGCCGCCGGCCGCAGCGCCACCCCGGCCGCCTCCCAGGCCCTGGTCGACGCCATCGGCAGCGATCTGCGGGAGCTGGCCTCCGCCTGCGCCCAGCTCGCCGCCGACGTCGAGGGCGCCATCGACGAGGAGGTCGTCGGCCGCTACTACACGGGCCGCGCCGAGGCGTCCAGCTTCACCGTCGCCGACCGGGCCGTGGAGGGCCGCACCGCCGACGCCCTCGAGGCGCTGCGCTGGGCGCTCGCCACCGGCGTGGCACCGGTGCTGGTCACCAGCGCCCTGGCCCAGGGTGTGCGGTCGATCGGGCGGCTGGCCTCGGCGCCGAGCGGGCTGCGCCCCGCCGACCTGGCCAGGGAGCTCGGCATGCCCCCCTGGAAGATCGACCGGGTCAGGCAGCAGATGCGCGGCTGGTCGGCCGACGGCGTCGCCGTCGCGCTGCGCGCCGTCGCCGAGGCCGACGCGGCGGTCAAGGGCGCCGGCTACGACCCGGAGTACGCGCTGGAGAAGGCCGTCGTCACCATCGCCGGCGCCGCCCGCTCCCGCTGACGGCCGGCCCCCGGGCCGCCGGCCCGGACCGCCGGAACGGACTGCGGGCACACCAAGGGCCCCGGCCGCCCCGGGGAAGGGGCGGGCTCGAGGCCCTGGTGATCGTTCGGTTGGGCACCGCACCCGCGTGGCGAACGTCTGGGATCAGCGCGGTGCCCGGTGCGCGCGCACCGGCCGAAGCGGAGAGAGGGGCCGCTCTACGTGACCGGTGGCGGTGCGCCGCCGGGTCAGCCCTTGAGGGCGTTGACCTGCTGGGCGAGCGCGGACTTCTTGTTGGCCGCGTTGTTGGGGTGCAGCACACCCTTGCTGACGGCCTTGTCCAGCTTGCGGGCGGCGTTGCGGCGGGCCGCCTCAGCCGCCTCGAAGTCGCCCGCGGCCACGGCCTGGCGGGCCTTGCGGACGGCGGACTTCACCTCGGACTTGACCGACTGGTTGCGCAGCCGGGCCTTCTCGTTGGTCTTGATCCGCTTGATCTGGGACTTGATGTTCGCCACGAATGTGAGCCTTTGCAGGTTCGATGTCGATGCTGACCACTGAATGTCGCGCGATAGCCCGAGACACGGGATACCCGAGACACCAGCGGCCCAGCGTACCAGCGGTCCCCCACACCCTCCCAATCCGGAGCAGCCCCTCCCGCATGGGACCATGGAACATCCACGAACCGCCGCCATGACCCGACAGGACCCCGCGTGCCCGCGATCTCTTCGAACGCGCCGGAGCCCAGCCGCACCGACCCGGCTCTCATCCGCAACTTCTGCATCATCGCGCATATCGACCACGGCAAGTCGACACTCGCCGACCGGATGCTCCAGCTGACCGGGGTGGTCGACCAGCGGCAGATGCGCGCCCAGTACCTGGACCGCATGGACATCGAGCGCGAGCGCGGCATCACCATCAAGTCCCAGGCGGTCCGCATGCCCTGGGCGATCGACGACACCGCCCACGTGCTCAACATGATCGACACCCCGGGCCACGTCGACTTCACCTACGAGGTCTCCCGCTCCCTCGCCGCCTGCGAGGGCTGCGTCCTGCTCGTCGACGCCGCCCAGGGCATCGAGGCACAGACCCTCGCCAACCTCTACCTGGCGATGGAGAACGACCTCACCATCGTCCCGGTGCTCAACAAGATCGACCTGCCGGCCGCCCAGCCGGAGAAGTTCGCCGCCGAACTCGCCCACCTCATCGGCTGCGACCCCGGCGACGTGCTGCGCGTCTCCGCCAAGACCGGCGAGGGCGTCGAGGCGCTCCTCGACGAGGTCGTCCGCCAGGTCCCGGCCCCCGTCGGCCAGGCGGACGCGCCCGCCCGCGCGATGATCTTCGACTCCGTCTACGACGCCTACCGCGGCGTCGTCACCTACGTGAAGGTCGTCGACGGACAGCTCGGCAGGCGCGAGCGGATCCAGATGATGTCCACCGGCGCCACCCACGAACTGCTGGAGATCGGCGTCAACTCGCCCGAGATGACCCCCTCCGACGGCCTCGCCGTCGGCGAGGTCGGCTACCTCATCACCGGCGTGAAGGACGTCCGCCAGTCCAAGGTCGGCGACACCGTCACCCAGCAGCGCAACGGCGCCACCGAGCCGCTCGGCGGCTACAAGGACCCCAAGCCCATGGTGTTCTCCGGGCTCTACCCGATCGACGGCTCCGAGTACCCGGCGCTGCGCGACGCCCTGGAGAAGCTCCAGCTCAACGACGCGGCGCTGGTCTACGAGCCCGAGACGTCCGCCGCCCTCGGCTTCGGCTTCCGCGTCGGCTTCCTCGGCCTGCTGCACCTGGAGGTGATCAGGGAACGCCTGGAGCGCGAGTTCGGCCTCGACCTGATCGCCACCGCCCCCAACGTCGTCTACCAGGTGACCATGGAGGACCGCACCGAGCACACGGTCACCAACCCGAGCGAGTTCCCCGTCGGCAAGATCGACGAGGTCCGCGAGCCGGTGGTGCGCGCCACCCTGATCGCGCCCAGCGAGTTCATCGGCGCGATCATGGAGCTCTGCCAGACCAGGCGCGGCGCCATGAAGGGCATGGACTACCTCTCGGAGGACCGCGTCGAACTGCGCTACACGCTGCCGCTCGCCGAGATCGTCTTCGACTTCTTCGACGCCCTGAAGTCCAAGACCCGCGGCTACGCCTCCCTCGACTACGAGCCGATCGGCGAGGAGGCCGCCGACCTCGTCAAGGTCGACATCCTGCTGCACGGCGACAAGGTCGACGCGTTCTCCGCGATCGTCCACAAGGACAAGGCGTACGCGTACGGCGTCAAGATGGCGGGGAAGTTGCGCGAGCTCATTCCCCGGCAGCAGTTCGAGGTGCCTATCCAGGCCGCCATCGGCTCCCGGGTCATCGCCCGCGAGACGGTGCGCGCCATCCGCAAGGACGTTCTCTCCAAGTGCTACGGCGGCGACATCTCGCGGAAGCGGAAGCTGCTCGAGAAGCAGAAGGAGGGCAAGAAGCGGATGAAGATGGTCGGCCGCGTCGAGGTGCCACAGGAGGCGTTCATCGCCGCCCTTTCCTCCGATTCCGACGGGGCGGAAGGAAAGAACAAGAAATAGCACCTTACGCCTGGGGGCGCGGCAGCCTAGTCTGATCGCCACCCCTTGGTTACTGGTGGGTCACCCCCGTTGCAGTGCGGCACCCGGAGGAAGTCCGTGACAGAGAAAAAGCTCCCGATCGACAACCGCCCGCCGTCCGTGGCCCACCTTTTCCAGGAGCGCGTCGAGGCCACCCCGGACCGGGAGGCATTCCGTTATCCGGTGCCGACCGCCGGGGGCCCCGACGAGTGGCACAGCTACACCTGGGCCGAGGCCGCCAGCCGGGTGCACGCGATCGCCGCCGGCCTGATGGCGCTCGGCGTCCGGGCCGAGGAGCGGGTCGCCATAGCCGCCGCCACCCGGGTCGACTGGATCCTCGCCGACCTCGGCGTCATGTGCGCCGGCGCGGCCACCACCACGGTCTACCCTCAGACCACCGCCGACGAGACGGCCTACGTCCTCTCCGACTCCGGCAGCCGGGTGCTGATCGCCGAGGACGCCACGCAGCTCGCCAAGGTCAGGGAGCGCCGGGCCGGGCTGCCCGACCTCGCCCACGTGGTCGTCATCGAGGCGGCCGACGCGGTGGCGGTCGACGGCGACCCGGACGGCTGGGTGCTCTCCCTCTCCGACCTCGCCGAGCGCGGCGCCGCCTACCTGGAGAAGCACCCCGACTGCGTCAAGGCCGCCATCGCCGCCCAACAGCCCGACCAGCTCGCCACGCTGATCTACACCTCGGGCACCACGGGCCGCCCCAAGGGCGTCCGGCTCTCCCAGGACACCTGGTCCTACATGGGTTACGCCATCGAGGCCATCAGCATGCTGTACCCCGACGACGTCCAGTACCTGTGGCTGCCGCTGTCGCACGTCTTCGGCAAGGTGCTGCTCTCAGGACACGTCAAGATCGGCCACGCGATGGCGGTGGACGGCCGGGTCGACAAGATCATCGAGAACCTGCCGGTGGTGCGGCCCACCATCGTCTGCGGCGTGCCCCGGATCTACGAGCGGGTCTACAACGGCGCCGCCATGCGCGCCAAGTCCGGCGGCGCGCTGCGCGCCCGGATCTTCGCCTGGGCCTGCGACGTCGCCAAGGAGTACGGCCGGGTCTCCCAGGAGAACCTCCGCCGCACCGGCCGCGCCTCCGTGCCGGCCGCGCTGCGGGCCAAGCACACCGCCGCCGACCGGCTCGTCTACGGCAAGCTCCGCGAACTCTTCGGCGGCCGGGTCCGCGCCCTGGTCTCCGGCTCCGCGGCGCTCCCGCCCGACATCGGCTACTTCTTCGAGGGCGCCGGCCTCCCCATCCTGGAGGGCTACGGCCTGACCGAGTCCGCCGCCGCCAGCTTCCTCAACCCCGGCGCCGCCAACCGCACCGGCACCGTCGGCAAGGCCTTCCCCGGCCTCGAGGTCCGCATCGGCGACGACGGCGAGATCCTGCTGCGCGGCCCCGGCATCATGCAGGGCTACCACGGCCTGCCGGAACAGACCGCCGAGGTCCTCGAAGCCGACGGCTGGTTCCACACCGGCGACATCGGCGAACTCTCGGACGACGGCTACCTGCGGATCACCGACCGCAAGAAGGACCTCTTCAAGACCTCCATCGGCAAGTACATCGCGCCGACCGAGATAGAGGGTCGCTTCAAGGCGGTCTGCCCCTACGTCTCCACCATGCTGGTCGTCGGTCCTGGCCGGAAGTTCTGCGGCGCGCTCATCGGCCTCGACAAGGCGGCCATCACGAGCTGGGCCAAGGAGAACGGCCTCCCCGACGACTACGCGAAGATCGTCGCCGACGAACGGACGATCGCGCTCGTGGACGGCTACGTGCAGGAGCTGAACTCCGGCCTCCAGCCCTGGCAGACGGTCAAGAAGTTCCGCCTCCTGCCGAGGGAACTGGACGTCGAGCACGGCGACCTCACGCCCAGCCTGAAGCTGAAGCGGCCGGTGGTGGAGCGGGAGTTCGGGGCGTTGATCGAGTCCATGTACGAGTAACCCCTGGCGGGGTCAGGGCTCCCGCCGGCCTTTGCCCCCCCACCCACCCGCCCTTTCCGTTCCGCTGCCGCGTCGCGGGCGCGCTGCCGCGCGGGGTGGTGCGCGCTGCGCGCGGGCGGTGGCCCGCGGGGGCCCAACGCGGCGGCTTCGCCGCCGTTGGGCCCTTGCGGCCGTGTCGGCCTGCGGCCGTGTCGGCCTGCGGCCGTGTCGGCCTGCGGCCGTGTCGGCCTGCGGCCGTGCCGCGCCCACCCACCCGCCCTCGCGGGTGGCTTGCGCGGCAGCGGGCCGGCGGCCCGGCGGCGTAGCCGCCGTGGGCCGGGCC
>NZ_BAAGPR010000171.1:0-10800 GCF_054783955.1 Streptomyces mayteni
GCCCTCCGCGCGAAGCGCCGAAACGGGTGGGTGGGTGGGGAAAACCCCGCGCGGAGCGCGGGGGCACCGGCCGCAGGCCGGGCCGGCGCGGAGGGCCCGCCGCGCGAAGCGCGGAAAAGGGCGGGTGGGTGGGGGAAAACCCCCGACGCCGTGCCTACTCGCACCGCAAGCCATCCCCCGGCGTCTCCCCCCGCAGCAGATGCCCGTTCACCGCGTCCGCGACACACGCGTTGTCCGGCGTGTACGCCCCATGCCCCTCGCCGTCGTTCGTCAGCAGCGGCGCCACCGACGGGCCGCCGATCGCCTCCTGCATCCGCTCGGCGCCGGCGTACGGCGTCGCCGGGTCGCCCGTCGTCGCGACCAGCAGCAGCGGCGCGGCCGCGTCCGGCGCGCTGAACTCCTCCGGCTCGGCGGCCTCCTCGAACGGCCAGCCGAGGCAGCCACTCACGCCCCACAGCATCCACTCGCCGAAGACCGGCGAGGCCGCCTCGAACGCGTCCCGGTGCTGGACGACCTCGTCCACCTCCATCCGCGACGGGTCGTCCGCGCAGCGGATCGCGTTGAGCGCCGGCATCAGGTTGCTGTAACGGCCCTCGCCGTCACGGCCGTTGTAGAAGTCGGCGAGGAGCAGCAGCGTGTCGCCCGAGCCGGCGTTCAGCGCCTCGTCCAGGCCCATGGTCAGGTACTCCCAGCTGTCCTCCGAGTACAGCGCCGCCGCGATGCCCGTCATGCCCAGGCCGGACGTCAGCCGCCGGCCTTCCTGGTCGGCCGTCGGAAGCGGCTCGACGGCCAGGTCGTCGAGCAGTGTCTCGATCGTGGCGACGCCCGTCTCCACATCCCCGCCCGTCGGGCAGTCCGAGCCAGCCGCGCAGTCCTCCAGGTAGTGCTCCAACGCGAGTTGGAACCCCTCGGCGTCGAGCAGCGACTGGGCCACCGGGTCCGGGTTGGGGTCGACGACCGCGTCGAGCACGGCGCGGCCGACGTTCTCGGGGAAGAGGTGGGCGTAGACGGCGCCGAGCTCCGTCCCGTACGAGATGCCGAAGTAGTTGAGGCGGTCGTCGCCGAGCGCGTGCCGGAGCAGGTCCATGTCGCGGGCGGTGTTGTTCGTGGAGAGGTAGGGCAGCAGGTCGCCGGAGTTGGCCGCGCAGGCGGCCGCGTACTCCTCGCTGTCGGCGACGAGCTCCGCCTCATCCTCGGCCGTGCGCGGCGGGCCGGTGTCCTCCTGGTCGCCTTCGTCGATCTCGTCGTCCGAGAGACAGACGACGCCCGCGCTCTCGCCGACGCCGCGCGGGTCGAAGCTGACCAGGTCGAAGCCGCCGGTCCGCAGCTCCTCGTACTCCTCGTCGATGAGCGGCAGGGTGCCCACGCCTGAGCTGCCAGGGCCGCCGAAGTTGAAGACGAGGGAGCCGAGCCGGTCCTCCTCGGCCACCGTGCTGACGACGCGGATCAGCGCCATGTCGATGGTGTCGCCGTCGGGCCGCTCGTAGTCGACGGGCACGGTGAGCGTGCCGCACTGCCACGGCGTGCCGTCCGAGAGCTGGGTGGGGCGGCCCATTCCCTCGCCCTGGAGGGGGGTGGGTGCCGCGCAGTCGCCCCACTGGATGCGCTGCTGGGCGAGCGCGTCCGACAGTCCCGGGTAGGAGTCGCCGGCCGGTATGGACTCGGTGCCGGCGCCCCCGCCGCCTTCCGCGCCCCGGCCGCCGTCGTCGCCGAGGTCGAGGGCGAGCTCGCGCGACGAGCAACTGGCGAGAAGCAGACCGGCGGCGAGCGCCGAGGCGATCGCGGCGACGACCCGCCGGGAACGGAAGTGCGAATGTATGTTCATTATGGGCAGACGGTACCGTCGGCGGGCGTCGCTCCCGAGAGCAGGTACGCGTTGACGGCCGCGACGGCGCACGCGTCGCCGCGCCCGTCCCGTCGCCCAGCCGCATCCGCTCGGTGCCGACACCGAGCGTCGCGGGGCCACCCGCCGCACCGACCAGCAGGCCCGGCCCGGCCCCCGCGCCGCGGGAACGGCCCCGCGCGGGCGGGGACCACCTCACGCCACGTGTGGCCCTCGTCCTGGCGGTGGGAACAGCCCGCGGGTGCGGGGAGTGGAGGTGGTGACCCGCGGATTTAGTCGGGGCTGGTACGGATTTTGCTTACTTCCTGAGGTTCGGACCTTCCGGGAGTATCGATCATTCTGGGCATCGTCTCCCTGGGGTGGCGAAATGGGGCGCGGGGCGAAGTAAGCCTGGGGGCCCGCACGTTGCGGCCGCCGGTCGAGGCGCGGTCACGGATGCCCTATCAGCCACACCAGCCGCACCTCTACCCGGTCGGGGAAGACCCGGTAGCCGATGGAGACGCCGGCGTGGGGGAGGACGAGGCGGCGGAGGGCGGTGGGGCCGAGGCCTTCGAAGAGTTCGCCGGTGGAGAGGGGGTGCGTGGCGAGGGGGCCGCGGACGGCGTCGTTGACTGCGCGGCGGCGGGTGGGGGTGAGGGAGGCCATGCCGCGGCGGGCATCGGACATGACCTCGACCTGGTAGGTCACCGGTGCCTGGTTTCCAGGCTGTCGGGTGCGTAGTCGGCGATGAGTTCGTCCCAGCTGACGGTGTCGGCCGTCTCGTCCTCGCTGGCCTGGCCGGCCTCCTGGAGGTCCGGGTGGACGCGGGTGAGCCAGGCGATGCGGTAGGCGGCGATGATGCCGGGGATCTCGTCGAAGCGGGCGGCGTCGAGGCGGGCCGTGAAGGAGAGGAGTTCCTGCGGCCAGGGGGCCAGCGCCGCCTTGAGTTCAGCGATGGTCTGGGGGCCCTCGTCCGGGTCGAGCCGGTAGGGGGAGCGGGTCGGTGGGGCGGTGTGGTTCACCCGGCCTCCCGTCGCGTTGGGTGCCCAAGGTTAGTCGGTGACGATGGCCAGGGCGAGGCCGTCGTAGCCCTTGTGACCGACCGTCTGGAGCGCGGTGGCGTCAAGCCGGGGGTGGGAGCCGAGGAGTTCGGCGAGGCGACGGGTGCCCTGGATGGCGGGGTCGGTGGTCTTGGTGTCGAGGACGGCACCGTCGCGGACCACGTTGTCGAAGACGATGACGGAGCCGGGGCGGGAGTAACGGACGGCCCAGTCCAGGTAGTTGGGGTTGTTCACCTTGTCGGCGTCGACGAAGAAGAGGTCGAAGGGGGCGAGGGAGGACAGGGAAGGGAGGGTGTCGAGGGCCGGGCCGACGCGGACGTCGACGCGGTCGGCGAGCCCGGCGCGCTCCAGGTTGGCGCGGGCGACCTCGGCGTGGCGCGGGTCGGCCTCCAGGGTGGTCAGGCGGCCGTCGGCGGGCAGCGCGCGGGCCAGCCAGATGGTGCTGTAGCCGCCGAGGGTGCCGATCTCCAGGATGCTGCGCGCGTGGTGGATCCGGGCCAGCAGGTGGAGGAACCTGCCCTGGTTGGGGGCTACGTTGATGTGCGGCAGGCCGGCGGCCTCGCTGGCCGCGAGGGCGCCGTCGAGGGCCGGATCAGCCGGGACGAGAAGGTCGTTGAAGTAGTCGTCGACCTGGGACCAGATGGGCTGCGTCATGGTGCCGAGGGTAGGAGAAGGGACAGCGATGGGTGAGGACGCGGGGCCGGTGGCGCTCGTCACGGGCGGGGCGAGTGGGATAGGCGCGGCGATCGTCGGGCGGTTGCTGGCGGGCGGTCACCGGGTCACCGCCACGGGCCGGAGCGCGGAGCGGCTCGGGCGGCTGGCGGAGGCGACGGCGGCGGGGGACCGGCTGTTGACGCTGCCGGGCGACGCCACGGACCCCGAGGCGGTGGCGGAGGCGGTGAAGATGACGGAGCACGCCTTCGGGCGTCTCGACCACGTGGTGGCCAACGCGGGTTACGCCACGCACGACACCGTGGCCAGCGGGGATCCCGAGCGGTGGCGGGGGATGGTGTTGACCAATGTGCTCGGGCCCGCGTTGCTGGTGAACGCGGCGCTGCCGGCGTTGCGGCGCAGCCGGGGGCGGATCGTGTTGATGGGGAGCGTGGCGGGCAGCAAGAACGTGGCGGGGAGCCTGTACTCGGCGACCAAGGCGGCGGTGCGGGTGCTGGCCGAGAACACCAGGATGCTGGTGACGCGGGACGGCGTCGGGGTCACGTTGGTCGCGCCCGGGCGGGTGGACACGTCGGGGTGGGGGGACGGCGGCCCCGGGCCAGGGCCGTTGCTCGCGCCGGAGGCCGTCGCGGACTGTGTGGCCTGGGTGTTGGCGCAGCCGCCTGGCACGGACGTGAACGAGGTGGTGGTGCGGCCGTCGGGGCAGAAGGTGTAGGCCCGCGTCGGCGTCACGGCTTGCAGCGCTTGCCGTCGTCGGGGACGTCGCCGTTCAGCAGGTAGTCGTTGGTGGTGTCCTGCACGCACTTGTTGCCGCTGTTGTAGGCGCCGTGGCCCTCGCCCTCGAAGACGAGCTCCACGCCGACGTCGTCGCCCAGCGCGTCCTTCATGTGGGCGGTGCCGTCGAAGGGGGTGGCCGGGTCGCCCGTGGTGCCGATCAGCAGGATCTTGGGGGCGCCGTCGGCGCTGACGTCGGGGTGCGCGCGCTGCCCGTCGACCGGCCAGTGGGTGCAGTTGAGCAGGCCCCAGGCCATCTGGGGTCCGAAGACGGAGGAGGTGTCCTCGAAGTCGTCGAGCTTGTCGCGGACGTCGTCGACGGTGAAGCGCTGGTTGGAGTCGGCGCAGCTGATCGCGGTGAGCGAGGACTGGAGCGTGCTGTAACTGCCGTCCGGATTGCGGCCGTTCATGGAGTCGCCGAGGGCGAGCAGCACGGTGCCGTCCGGGTTGTCCTCGGCCATGGCGTCGTCCAGGCCCTGGGTGAGGTAGGGCCAGAAGGTCTGCGAGTAGAGGGACTGGGCGATGCCGCTCCAGGCCAGCGACTGGGTGAGCTTGCGGTCGTCCGGGTCGCGGGTGTCGAGCGGGTGGTCGCGCAGCCCGTCGAGGAAGTCGCGGAGCTTGTCCTCGGCATCGTCCGGGTCGGTGCCCAGCGGGCAGTCGTCGCTCTGGGTGCAGGCGTCCAGGTAGTTGCCGAGGGCGAGTTGGAAGCCCGCGGTCTGGCCTAGCGCGCCGTCCTCGGCGCTGCCGGTGGGGTCGACGACGGCGTCGAGCGCGGCGCGGCCGACCCGGCGCGGGAACAGGTGGGCGTAGACGCCGCCGAGTTCGGTGCCGTAGGAGATGCCGAAGTAGTGCAGCTTGTCGTCGCCGAGCACCTTCCGCATCAGGTCCAGGTCGCGGGCGGTGTTGGTGGTGGTGAGGTGCGGCAGCAGGTTGCCGGCGCGGTCCTCGCAGCCCTGGTCGAACTCCTTGAGCCGGTCGACGAAGGCGCGCCGCTCGTCGGCCGTCCGCGGGTCGGCGTCGGCGGCGAAGTACTCGTCGAGCTGCTGGTTGTCGAGGCACTGCACGCCCTCGCTGTCGCCGACGCCGCGCGGGTCGAAACTGACCAGGTCGTAGCGGCTGTTGAGCTTGGCGTAGTCGGCGCCGAAGGCGGGCAGCGTGGCGACGCCCGAGCCGCCTGGGCCGCCGAAGTTGAAGATCAGGGAGCCGATCCGGTCGTCGCCCTTCGCCTTGGTGCGGGCGCGGATCATGGCGATGTCGATGGTGTCGCCCTCGGGGTTCGTGTAGTCGAGGGGGGCGGTCATCGTGGCGCACTCCCAGTCCTCGCCGTCCGGCAGCGGGGAGGGGCTGGCGGCGCCGTCGCCCTCGGCCGCGTCCGGCTTGGGGCAGGCGGCCCAGCTGAGCTGCTGTCTTGTGAAGCGCCCGGGGAGGTCGTCGGTGTCGGTGGCGTCGTGGCGGGCGGCCGGGCGCACCCGGACGGAGTCGCCGTCGGCCGCCGCGCAGCCGGGGACGGTCAGCAGGGCGGTGGCGGCCAGCAGGATCGGCGTGCGCAGCCGGGCTCGGGTCATCGCGGTGGGCTCCCATCGGTCGCTCCGACCCGCTCATCGTGTGCGGGGGCGGGCGGGGGCCGCACTCCGGGCCGGGACAACCGGGTGACGGCGTCAGGCGATGTCTGTCCTAGCGGAGCGGCCGGAGCCAGCGGCCGCGGAGGGCGAACAGCACGGCGGCGGCGACGGCGACCAGGAGGAGCGAGACGGCGGTGGCGCCGGTCGGATCGTCCTGGAGCAGCAGGTAGACCTTGAGGGGGAGGGTCTGGGTGGTGCCCGGCAGGTTGCCGGCGAAGGTGATGGTGGCGCCGAACTCGCCGAGCGCCCGCGCCCAGCAGAGCGCGGCGCCGGCGGCCAGCGAGGGCGCGAGCATCGGGAGGGTGACGAGGCGCAGGGTGCGGAGCGGCCCCGCGCCCATGGTGGCGGCGGCCTCCTCGTACTGCGGTTCCAGGCTGGCCAGCGCGCCCTCCAGGCTGATGACCAGGAACGGCATGGCGACGAAGGTGGACGCCACCACGGCGCCGGCGGTCGAGAAGGGCAGCACGACGCCGAGCGACTCCAGGTAACCGCCGAGCAGCCCGCGCCGGCCCAGGCCCTGGAACAGCGCCACGCCCGCGACCGTGGGCGGCAGCACCATCGGCAGCAGCACCAGAGCGCGGACGGCGGTGCGGCCGGGGAAGTCGACGCGGGCCAGCAGCCAGGCCAGGGGTATCCCGAACAGCAGCGAGAGCAGCAGCGTCCAGCCGGAGACCAGCAGCGAGAGCCGCAGCGCCTCGGTGACGGCCGGCTCGGTGAGCCGGCCGACCAGGTCCGACCAGGGGGCGTCGACGAGGATGCCGAGCAGCGGGACGGCGAGGAAGCCGGCGGCCAGCACGGCGGGCAGGACGAGGGTGCGCGGGGCCCGCGTCCTCATGACGGCGCCGTCCGGGACTCGGCGGACGTGGCCGTCACGGCGCCTGGAAGCCGGCGTCCGTGAGCAGCGCCTGGGCCTCGTCGGAGGCCAGCCACTCGACGAAGTCCGCTGCGGCGTCCGGGTGTTCCGAGTCGGCCAGCGGCGCGGCCGGGTACTCGGCGGTGACGTTCTGGTCCTCGGGGATGTCCACCGTGGCCACCCCGTCGCCCGCGGCGGTGGCGTCCGTGACGTAGACCAGGCCGGCGTCGGCCTCGCCCAGCTGCACCTTGCCGAGGACGGCGCGGACGTTGGGCTCCTCCGAGTCCGGCGTGGCCTCGACCCCCTGGGCCTCCAGGATCTGCCGGCCGTAGCGGCCGGCCGGGACCTCGGGCGCGGCCAGCACCAGACGCAGGTCCGGGTCGGCCAGGTCGGCGAGGGCGGCGACGCCGGCCGGGTTGTCAGGCGGGGTGACGATGGTCAGCGCGTTGCGGGCGATCACCACGGGGTCGACCGCGGTCTCGTCGGCCACGCCGTCCATGGTGGGGGTGTCCGCGGTGACCAGGACGTCGGCCGGCGCGCCCTGCTCGACCTGGGCGACCAGCTCCTGGGAGCCGGCGAAGGAGAACTCCAGCGTGGTGCCCGGGTTGGCGTCCTCGTAGACCTCCTTGGCCTCCTCGAACACGTCGGTGAGGGAGGCGGCGGCCAGCACCGTGAGGGTGGCCGACTCGTCCGCGGCCGCCGCGTCGTCCGCCGGGTCGTCCTCGCTGCCGCAGGCGGCGAGCGGGACGAGCAGCGCGGTGGTGGCGGCCAGGGTCAGCAGGGAGCGGGCGGCGAGCTTGACGGGGTGTCGCACGGGGGCCTCACACGGTGTCGATGTGGACGTTGGTGGCCTTCACCCGGGCGACGGCCTCCATGCCGACGGCCAGGCCGAGTTCCTCGACGGCTTCCCTGGTGAGCAGCGAGACCAGCCGGTGCGGGCCGGCCTGCACCTCGACCTGGGCCGCGACGTCGCCGAGCCGGACGGCGGTGATGATGCCGGGGAACGCGTTGCGGACCGAGGTGCGCGGCTCGTCGTCCGAGGCGTCGGAGCCGGGGTCCTGGGCCAGCGAGACGGCGAAGGCCGCCAGGTCCTGGCCCTCGATCAGGCGCCTGCCCGCCTCGTCCCTGCGGGTGGGGAGCCGTCCCGAGTCGGCCCAGCGTCGGACCGTGTCGGGGCTGACGCCGAGCAGCCGGGCGGCGCGGCCGATGCTGTAGGAACGCATGTGCGGGAGATTATGGGGGTGCGGCTCGCATCCGCAAGGTGATCCCGGATCCCGGGCTCGCGGTTGCGAGCCCGGGATCCGGGCGAGGCTAGATCGACTGTTTTCTGGTGAGGTGGGTGAAGGCGAGCCAGCCTGGCAGCACCGGCAGCCAGAACGTCATCAGCCGGAACAGCAGCACCGCGCCGAGCGCCGCGTCCCGCGGGATCCCGAAGGTGGCGAGGCTGGCGACCAGCGCGATCTCGACGGCGCCGATGCCGCCGGGCGTCGGCGCGGCGGAGCCCAGCGCGTTGCCCGCCAGGAACACCACGGCGATGGTCGGATAGCTCAACTCGTAGCTGAAGGCGCGCAGCGAGGCGTCGAGGCACATCACGAACGCCAGCGTCATCAGCAGCATCCCGCCGATCCCGCTGAGCAGCTTCTTCGGCTGCTGCACGATGTCCAGCATGCGCGGCACCACGCCCGCGAACAGGGTGCGGATCCGGTCGTAGATCGCCTTCCGCAGACCGGGGATGGCGGAGACGATCAGCACCACGACGGCGAGGGTCAGGAGGCCGGCGATCACGGTGCGGGAGGCCGGGAGCGAGGGGGTGTGCTCGGTGCCGGCCAGGTAGCCGAAGACCAGCAGCAGCGAGATGTGGCTGCCGAGCCCGAAGAGCTGCGAGGCGCCGACGCTGGCCACCGCGTGCCCGGGGCGCAGGCCCTGGCGTTGCAGATAGCGGGTGTTGAGCGCGACGCCGCCGATCGCGGCCGGGGCGACCAGCTTGACGAACGAGCCCGCCACCTGGGCCGTGACCGTGCGCAGGTACGGCACCCGCTCGGGGACGAAGCCGAGCAGGCTCATCGCGGCGGCGAAGTAGGTGAGGGCCGAGAAGCCGGCCGCGATCAGCACCCAGCCCCAGTTGGCGCCGTCCCAGACCCGCTGGAACTCCGGGTTGATCAGCTGGATGGTGAGGAAGTACGCCGCGAAGACGGCGGCGATGATGCTGACCAGGGTGCGCGGCCGCATCCGTTGGACGCGGGCCGGTTCTATCGGGGCCTGCGGGCGGATCAGCAGCACCTGTTCGCGGATCAGCGACAGCAGGTCGGGCTCCTTGGCGTTCTCCAACGCCTCGTCCATCACCTGCTTCTCGGCCTGCCGGGCGGCGCGGGCGGTCTTGCGGTCCGCGTTCTCCGGGAGGTTGCCCGTCGCCTCCCGGTAGACCCGGGTGGCCTCGAGCACCGCGTCGCGCTCGCGCTGCGACCGCTCCCTGGCCAACTGCCGCAGCGTGGCACGGGTGTTGCGGCTGAGCGCGATCGGCTGGAGCAGCGGCAGGCTGTTGGCCACCGCGTCCGGGCCGAGGATGGCCACGGCCGCCGCCACCGCGCGCTCCGCGCCGGCCCGCAGGCCGAAGGCGGTCAGCAACTGCGCGACGTCCATCCGCAGCAGCAGGTCGCTGGCGGCGATCTCGCCGCCGCGCAGGTCGGTGAGGTAGACGGTGCCGGCGTGGTCCACGAGCAGCGAGCCGCCGTCCAGCCTGCGGTGCGCGATCCGGCGGGTCTGCAGCGCCGTCACCTGCCGCCAGGCGGCGCGCATCAGCTCGTCGGTGATCTCGTCGTCCGGGAGCGAGCCCAGGTCGCGGCCGCCGGTGTGCTCGTAGACCAGCATCACGGCGTCCGGACCGAGCTCCGAGGTGGCGATCAGCTTGGGCGCGTTGGCGCCGGCCGAGATCGCGGCGTAGGCGAGCAGCGCCTCCTGTTCGAGCGCCTGGCGCAACGAGGGCAGGCTGCGGCGGGTGGTGATGCCGCGCAGCGCGAGCCGGCGCCAGACGCGGTAGAAGAAGCCCTGCGCCTGCTGGGCGCGGTCGACGACGGTGACGTCGAGCGGGGGCCCCGACTCCAGGGTGACCAGGTAGCGCCTGGTCGGCTCCGAGTAGTCCTGCCGGTCGCGGCCGTCCGCGTCGCCCCGGTCCTCGGCGCGCAGCGCGCTGACCGGGCGGAAGCCGACGTGCCGCAGGCCGGCGAGCAACTGCTGCCCCGTCGGGCGGACGTTGGGGGAGCCGACCGTGTAGAGCGTGGCGTAGGCGATCGTCCAGCCGAGGAGGACGGTGACGATGATCGAGAACGGCGTGGTGAAGCCGGCGACGAGGACGGCGAACCCGTCGAGCAGCAGCACCGCCCACATCGCGAACCGCCAGCGGGGCCGGTGGGTCATGCCGACGGCCGTGGCGTAGGCGATGACGGGCGCCAGGTAGCCGTGCACGGGGTCGGTCGGGACGCCGCCCGGGCCGTCCCTGGTCAGCGCGTCCTGCACGGTCTCGGGGGCCAGGCGGGCCACCCAGAGGCTGAAGGAGAGCGAGACGCCGTGCGCCAGCACGGCGGCGAGCACGCCGTCCGCGATCCGCAGACCGTCGCGCCGCATCAGCCGCTCGATCGCGAAGGCGACGGGGACGAGGAGGACGGCGATGGCGGAGACGAAGCCGGCGAAGCTGATCAGCAGCGAAGGCGCCTGGGCGGCGCCCTTGTCGACGTCGCGCTCGATGCCGGCGGTGGTGCCGATGGCCCAGGTGGCGAGGGCCAGCACGACGGCGATGCCGGCCAGGCCGAGCAGCACCCGGAGCAGGTCGGCCGGCCGGTGCACGCGGGCCGCGAGCAGCGGCTCGTCGCTGTCGATGTGGGTGGCGGTTTCGCCGCCGGTGCCGGCCGGGCCGGCGTCGGGCGCCGGGGCGTCGTCCACGCCGGGCACGGCGGGCGCGTCGGCCGCCAAGTCGGATCGTAGCCATGTCGTTCTGTGAGC
>NZ_BAAGPR010000172.1:0-10775 GCF_054783955.1 Streptomyces mayteni
CGCCCGTGGCGCCCGCGGCGCCAGCCGTGCCCGTGCCCGCGCCCGGCCTCGCGGCCATGGTGCCTGCGGCGCCAGCCGCGGCGCGCAGCGCGGCCGTGGCCGGGGTGTCGACCGTGCCGGTCGGGGTGAGGATGACGCCGTAGTCGCGCTCGGCGGTCGTGCGGCTGACCCGGCCCTCGGCCACGTCGGCCGCGACCTGTTCCGCGGGGCGGTCGGCGGGTGGGCCGAAGCCGCCGGAGCCGGGGCTCTCGACGCGGACGACGTCACCGGCCGAGAGGGCGATGCCGGAGACCCGGCCGCCCGGCAGCACCCGCTCCCCTTCGGTGCCCGGCCGGACCGTGAACCGGCCGGGGGAGCCGTCGAGGCCGCCGGCGAGCCCGGCGGGTGGGAACGTCTGCCGGTCGGCGTGCGCCGAGAAGTCGGCGGTCGGGGCGAGCACCTCGATCTCGCGGCGGACGCCGAGGCCGCCGCGGTGGGTGCCCGCGCCGCCCGAGTCGGGGATCAGCTCGTAGGTCCGCACCAGCAGCGGATACTCCAACTCCAGCGCCTCGATGGGGAGGTTGGAGGAGTTGGTGACGTGCACCTGGACGGCGTCCAGGCCGTCGCGGTCCGGGCGGGCGCCGGCGCCGCCGGCGATCACCTCGGGGTAGACGAAGAAGCCGTCCTCGCTGCCGGCGAACGTGACATAGGTGATGGAGCTGTGCGAGCCGGCGGGGATCCGGTCGGGCACCGCCCTGGCGAGCGAGCCGAGCACCACGTCCGCCACCCGCTGGCAGGCGTCGGTGCGGGCGGCGACCGGCGCGGGCGGGCGCGGGTTGACGACGCTGCCGAGCGGCGCGTCGATCTCGACGTCGTCGAAGAAGCCGCCGTTGGCGGGGATGTCGGGGTCGAGGCCGGCCTTGAGCGCGTAGTAGACGGTGGCCTCGAGCGCGGACCTGACGACGTTGATGGCCACCCGCGCCTGCCGCCCGCTGCCGTCGAACGAGACCCGGACCCGGTCGCCCGCGATGGTCACGGCCGCGGCGATCCTGATCGGCTCCTCGCCGGGCTCGTCGGGGTCGAGCCAGTCCTCGCAGCGGTGGACGCCGTCCGGGAAGGCGGCGACGGCCAGCCGCAGCCGGCGCCGCGCGTAGTCGAGGAGTTCGCGGGTGGCGGCGGCTATGGTGTCGCCGCCGTGCTTGGCGTGCAGTTCGGCGAACCGCTCGGCGCCGGTGCGGACGGCCGCGAGCTGGGCCAGCAGGTCGCCCTGCCGCTCCTGCGGCAGCCGGGAGTTGAGCTTGACGAAGGCCAGCGCCTCGTCGTTGACCCGGCCGGCGACGGCGAAGCGCACCATGGGGATGCGCAGGCCCTCCTGGTAGATGCTGGTGGAGTCGCCCGAGTTGCTGCCGGCGACGTGGCCGCCGACGTCCGAGTGGTGGGCGATGGTGGCGCTGAAGCCGGCCAGCGCGCCGGCCACGAAGACGGGCGCCGCCATCGTGATGTCCGGCAGGTGGGTGCCGCCCGCGGTGTAGGGGTCGTTGGTGAGGTAGACGTCGCCGGCGTTCAGGCCGTCCGGGCCGTGGGCGTCGAGCATCGCGGTCACCAGGCCCTTCATCGAGCCCATGTGGATGGGGATGTGCTCGGCCTGGGCGATCAGGGTGCCGGCGGCGTCGAAGAGCGCCGTCGAACAGTCGGAGCGCTCCTTGATGTTGGTCGAGTAGCTGGTGCGGCGCAGCACCGCGCCCATCTCCTCGGCGACGGACAGCAGCGCGTTGCCGATGACCTGCGTCGTCACCGGGTCGACGGCTGAACTCTCGCGCTTGTCAGGCATGGTGGCCCACCTCCGTGAGCTGGCTGAGGTCGATCAGGAGGTTGCCGAACGGGTCGACCTCGGCGGTCGAGCCGGGCGGCAGCACGGTGGTGGCGTCCAACTGCTCGATCACCGCGGGGCCGGCGAGCCGGTTGCCGGCGAGCAGCCGGGCGCGGTCGTAGACGGTGGTCGGGACCGGGCCGTCGGCGGCCCCGAAGTCCACCTGGCGGTGGCCGGTGACGGCCTCGGCGGGCGGTTCGGCGGCGCCGTCCTGGAGCCTGGGCAGGGCGGGGCGCGGCACCTCGCCGAGCGCGGTGACCCGCAGGTTGACCAGCTGCACGGGGGAGCCGGGGTGGGCGAAGCCGTAGGACTTCTCGTGCTGCCGGTGGAAGTCGGCGACCAGCTCGGCGAGGGCGGCCGCGTCGAGTTCGATGGCCGGCAGGGCGAGCCGCAGCTCGAAGTTCTGCCGCGGGTAGCGGGCGTCGGCGGCGACCAGGACGGAGCGCCGTGCCGCGTCGGCGGCCTCGCCGGCCAGCCAGTCGGTGGCCTCGCGGCCGAGGTCGCGCAGCGCGGCGTTGACGTCGTCGAGCGCGTCCGGTTCCGCGGGGCGGAGGAAGGAACGGGTGAACTCGGTGCGGATGTCGCTGACCAGCAGCCCGAGGGCGCAGAGCGTGCCCGGGTGGGCGGGGACCAGCACCCGGCGCATGCCCACCTCGGCGGCCACCTCGACGGCGTGCAGCGGGCCGGCGCCGCCGTAGGCCATCAACGTGAACTCGCGCGGGTCCTCGCCGTTGTCCACGGAGACCTTCCGAACCGCCCTGGCCATGTGGGAGTTGGCCAGCCGGGTGACGCCGCGGGCGGCGGTCAGCGCGTCGCCGCCCAGCTCGGCGGCGAGCCCGGTCAGGGCGGCCCCGGCGGCTTGGCCGTCCATGGTGAGCTTGCCGCCCAGCGCGGCCGCCGGGTTCTGCCGGCCGCGGACCACGTTGGCGTCGGTGGTGGTGGGGCGGGTGCCGCCGCGGCCGTAGGCGGCGGGGCCCGGCTGGGCGCCGGCCGACTCGGGGCCGACGCGCAGCGGCCCGGCGCCGTCGGCGGCGGCGATGCTGCCGCCGCCCGCGCCGACCGTGTGCACGTCGACCGACGGCACCCGCACCGGGTAGCCGCCGATGCCGCGTTCGCCGGCCGCGGTGGCCGCGCCGTCCCTGATCAGGCAGACGTCGGTGCTGGTGCCGCCCATGTCGAAGGTGATCAGGTCGGTGACCCCGGCCAGGCCCGCCACGTGGATCGCGCCGATCACGCCGGCGCTCGGCCCGGACATCAGGGTGGTGACGGGGCGGCGGGAGACGGTGGCGGGGGAGGCGAGGCCGCCATTGGACTGGATGACCTGGACGCCGGCCGGCACCCCGGCCCGCTCGACGCGCTCGGCGAGGGCGGATATGTAGCGCGACATGGTGGGCCCGACGAACGAGTTGATCACGGCGGTGGAGAACCGCTCGTACTCGCGGAACTCGGGGGCCACCGCGCTCGACCGGGAGATGTGCAGGTCGGGCGCGAGCCGGCGCAGCTCCGCCTCGGCGGCGCGCTCGTGCTCCGGGTTGCGGTAGCTGTGCAGGAAGCAGACGGCGACGGCGGTGACGCCGTCGGCCCGCATCCTGGCCACCGCGGCCGCGACGTCGGCCGGGTCGAACGGGACCAGCACCCGCCCCGTGGCGTCGACGCGTTCGGTGATCTCGTGGGTGCGGCTGCGCGGCACCAGGGTCGGCGGCTTGTCGGCGAACAGGTCGTAGAGGTGCGGGCGGCGCTGCCTGGCGATCTCCAGCACGTCGCGCACGCCGCGGGTGACGAGCGTCGCGGTTCTGGCGCCCTTGAGTTCGAGCAGCGCGTTGGTGGCGATGGTGGTGCCGTGACCGAGGTAGCCGACGTCGGCCGGGCTCGCGCCGGCGAGGCCGAGCGCCTCGGCGACGCCCTCGGCGACGGCCAGCGACTGGTCCTGGACCGTGGTGGGGATCTTCAGGATGTGGAAGCGTCCTGTGGTGGTGTCCAGGGCCGTGACGTCGGTGAAGGTGCCGCCGACGTCGACTCCGATCCGGATCATGAGCGTTCCTCGGGGGTGCGGGAGCGGGGCGGGCGGCCGGCGGCCAGCCGGTCGAGCGGCCAGGGGCCCGGGGCGTCGCCGAGGGCCAGGCCGGCGGCGATCTCGCCGAGCAGCGGGGCGAGTTTGAAGCCGTGGCCCGAGAAGCCGGCCAGCGCGGTGACGCGTTCCCGGCCGGGGAGCGGGCCGACGAGCCCGTGGTTGTCGGGCGTGTAGCCCTCCAGGTAGGCGGTGGCGCGGACCGGTCGTGGGTCGAGCCCGTCGAAGAGCCGGGCCACGGCGGCGCCCACCCGCGCCGAGTAGGCGGGGTCCACCGCGCGCCGGTGCCGCTCGGGGTCGGGCTCCGCGGTCTTGGGGACGTGCAGGTTGATCTTGACGCCGGTGCCGTCGGGCGTGGCGAGCGGGAAGAAGGAGAGCGAGTCCTCGGCGTGGCCGCCGCGGCGCAGCCCGACCGGGAAGCGGTCGGGGGCGAAGAGCGCGGGGTCGGTGGCCCGGAACCAGTGCAGGATCACCCGCAGCACGTCGAAGGAGCCGGCGAGTTCGGGGAGCAGTCCCGCGGTCCACGGGCCGAGCGCGACGACGGCGTGGGCGGCGTGGTACGTCCGGTCGCCGGCCCTGATCTCCACCCGCCCGTCCACCTCGCGCAGCGCGGTGACCGGGGTCTGGGTGCGGACGTCGGCGCCGAGTTCGCGGGCCCGGTCGACGGCGGTGGCGATGGCGAGCGGGGCGTCGAGCAGTCCGCCCCGCGGGTCGTGCACCACGACGTCGCCTTCGGCCAGCCGGTGTCGGGGGTGGGCGCGGCGCGCCTCGGCGCCGGACAGCACCCGGTGCGGGAGGTCGAACTCGGCGGCGGACCGCAGCACGCCGGCCACGTCCGGGTGTTCCGGGTCGCCGATGGTCAGCGCCCCGCACCTGCGCAGGACCTGGCGTTGGCCGTCGCCGCCCAACTCGTCCCAGAGCCGGGACGCCTCGGTCAGCAGCGGCACGTACCAGGAGCCCTCCTTGTAGGCCACCCGGAACATCCGGGTCTCGCCGCCGGCCGCCCCGAGGTCGTGGCCGACGCCGTACCGCTCGAAGCCGATGACGCGGACGCCGCGGCGGGCCAGGCGCCAGAGGGCCATGCTGCCCATGGTTCCCACGCCGACGACGGCGACGTCCCAGGTGTTGCCGGGCATTTCGTTCCTTTCCGAAGAAGCTTGACGGCTTCGACGGCAAGGACCGTAGTATTGGCTACAGAGAATGGTCAATGCTGTAGTGAACGCGACTTCGGGAATTTACGGGAATTAACCAACGTGTCGAACAACGTGCCGAACGAGCCCATCGCCCCACTCCACGAGCGGGTCGCCGCCCTCGGCCCCGAACTCTCCGCCAGCGAGCGGCAGGTCGCCGAGTACATGGCGGCCCACCCCGACGTCGTGGCCGTCTCCTCCGCCGCCGAGCTCGGCCGGCGCACGGGCACCAGCGACGCCACCGTCGTCCGCACCACCCGCGCCCTCGGCTACCAGGGCTACCGGGAGCTGAAGCGCGCCACCCTCGAGGTGCTCACCAGGCAGCGCAACCTGGCCGCCACCCTCGACCACCGGCTCGGCCAACTGCCCGCCGGGGACAACGACTGCGACCGGGTGCTGGCCGACAGCGTCGACCTGCTCGCCCAGATGCGCCGCGACCTCGACGCGGCCGCCTGGCAGCGCGCGGTCGGCGCGCTACGCGCCGCCGACCGGGTCGTCACCCACGGCCTCGGCCCGGCCGGGATGCTCGCCGACTACCTCTCCCTCTCGCTGACCAGGATCGGCGTGCCCTCGCGCAGCATCACCACCGCCGGCTTCCGGCTCGCCGACGACCTCGTCGACCTCGGCGGGCGGGACGCCGTGGTGGTCTTCGCACCGATCCGGGAGTTCCGCGAGACCGCCGTCGTCCTCGACCACGCGGCCGAGGTCGGCGCCACCGTGATCCTGGTGACCGAGTCACTCGGCATGTCCCTCGGCCACCGGGTCGACGTCACGCTCAGCACCCCGCAGTCCACCACCGGCACCGCCAGCGAGATCACCGGCGGCTTCGCCTTCGCCCACGCCATGATGCTGGCCGTCGCGGCCCGCGCCAGGGACACGGCGGTGCGGACGACCGGCCTGGTCAACCGGCTGCGCGCCAGCGTCGTCGGGGCCGAACTCGACGTCCGCCCGCTACCCGTCGCGGAAGCCCTGGACAGATCGGAAGGAGACTCGTGACCACCGTCAGAACCCTCAGTACGGTCACCAGCTGTGTCGTCATCGGCGCGGGGGTCGTCGGCGCGGCGGCGGCCGCCGCGCTCGGGCGGCGGGGCCGCCGGGTGACCCTCGTCGACCAGGCACCGGCGCCCGGCGCGGGCACCTCGGCCACCACGTTCGCCTGGATCAACGCCAACCGGAAGACCCCGCCGCCCTACCAGGACCTCAACGCGGCGGGCGTCGCCGCGCACCACGAGCTCGCCGCGCGGGCCGGCGCCGACCGGTTCCGCTGGTTCCACCCGACCGGGCACCTGGAGTGGGCGGACGAGCCCGCGCACCGCGCCGAACTCGCCGAGCGCGTGGAGCGGTTGGCCGCCATCGGCTATGCCGCGCACCGGATCGAGCCCGCCGCGGCGCGCCGCCTGGAACCCGACCTTCGGCTGCCGGACACCGCCCTCGTCGCCCACTTCCCCGACGAGGGCTACTGCCACCCGGCCGCGCTGATCGCCCGGCTGCTCGGCGAGGCCAGGGCGTCGGGCGCCGAACTCGTCCTCGGCGACCGGGTGGTGGCCGTGGAGCCCTCCACCGTGCGCCTCGCCTCGGGCCGGGTGCTGCGCGCCGACACCGTGCTGAGCTGCGCGGGGCGGGACACCGAGGAGCTGCTGGCGCCGCTCGGCGTCCGGATACCGCTGGTGCGCCCGGCCCGTGGCAACGCGGCCGTCGGCTTCCTCGCCGAGACCGAGCCGGCGGTCGTCCGCCTCGCCGGGGTGGTCACCACGGACGCGCTCAACCTGCGGCCGGCGGGCGGGGGTCGGCTGATGCTCCAGGCCCTCGACCTGGACGCGGCGGCCGACCCGGCGGCGGAGCCGGAACCCGGGGGCCAGGTGGCCAGGGAGCTCGGCCGGCGGCTGGCCGGCCTGCTGCCGGCCGGCGCGGCTCCCCGCGTCGCCTCCCTGGCGGTGGGCAGGCGCGTGCTGCCGGGCGACGGCCTGACCATAGCCGGCCGACTCCCCGACCACCCCTGGCTCGCCGTGGTGGCCACCCACAGCGGCGTCACCCTTGCCCCCCTGCTGGGCGAACTGATGACCGCCGAACTGCTGGACGACATCCGCTCGCCGCTGCTGGCCGGCTTCCGCCCCGAGCGGTTCGCGGCCGGGACCGGGGGCCGGGCCGGTGGTGGGGCGGGGGGCGCGGCGGGGCCGGCGCCGGTGCCCGCCCGCCGCCCCGGCGAGCAGTGAGCGGGGCAACCTTCCACCGCCCCTCACCCGAACGAGTGGGGAAAGCGTGTGCTCCCGCCCGAATACGGGGCGGGAGTGCCGGGTTCGCGGAGTGTGCTTGACGGGCCTCTTACGGCACCCCGGCTACTTTGGTCTCATGGCCAAGCCCCATGTCATCCGCGTCCGGTTCGAGGGCGGTCCTCGGCACGGGCGCACCGTCGATCTCGTGATCACCGGGCAGGCACCCTTGCCCCTGATGCTGGCCGCCCGGCAGGAGGGCGCGGAGGCGACCTCCGCCGGGCTCTACGAGTTGGTGACCACCCAGGGTGGCGGCACCCGCTACACCTGGATCGAGGACCTCCCGGTCCGCGCCTGAGCGGTCGGCGTCGGGGGTCAGCGGGAGCGGAGGAAGGATTCGAGGCCGGCGAGGTCGTCGGTGTTGAGGTGGTCGACGTCGGCCGCCACGAGTTCCTGCCAGATCGCGTCCCTGGCCGGGCCCGGGACGTCGGGGGTGGCCCAGAAGCGCACGCGCTGCCGGGCCGCGTGGGCCCGGGCCACGATGTCCCGGAGCAGCCGCCGTTCGGCGTCGGGGAACGGGCCCACGCCCTGCCAGCCGAAGCTGCTGGTCCAGTTGGAGCTGATCAGGGGGACGAACGAGGCGGGCGCCTCGGTGCCCAGGTCGTCGAGGCGGCCGTCGTAGAAGGCGTGCCGCACCCGCTCCTCGGTCATCGGCACCCGGGCGGCCCGGTCGCCGGAGATCACGGCGGTCACGGCGCCGGTGCGCACCCGCCCGTTCGTCGCGGAGCCGAGTATCGAGCGGTAGGGGCGGAGCCGCCGGGACAGCTCGCGGTAGGTGGGGTCGCCGGCCGTCTTGATGTCGATCAGCAGTTGGAGCGAGACCCGGTGCCCGGCGAAGACCGAGCCGCGGTTGGCGCGCACCCGGGCCAGCAGGGGGGCGAGGTAGAGCGACTCCAGGGTGCGGGCCGGGTCCAGGTCGACCGCGTCGTGGGCCACCAGCAACTGGCCGTCCACCAGCCAGATGTCGGCCTCGACGCTGGTGAAGCCGTGGTCCAGGGCGTCGAGCAGCGGGCGGGGGTGCTCGTAGTCGTTGTGCGCGTGGGCCCGGCGCAGCGGGCTTGGGCCCGGGGCCGGGGCCGGGGCCGGGGCCGGGCGGCCGTGGGCGGCGGCTGGCGTGGCGAGGCCGGCGGCGAGCACGGCGGCGGTCGCCGGCAACGTGCCCGCCGTGCCGAGGGCCTGGCGGCGGCTGAGGTGCGTCACGATTCCTCCCAGGAACGTCGTCGCGGTGAGTATCGAGGGAGGCGGGGCGAAGTGGCAGGGGTGCCGGCGGCCGGCGAGGAAGAGTTCGCCGAGAGATCACCGGGGCGTGGCGCGGGTTCACCGAGCCGGGCCTGGTACGCGGCCTACGGATCGAACATGTCGTCGGCCAGGCTCGGCCGCTATCTGCGGGGCGGCGCCGCGCCGGGCGCGGCCCTGCCCCACCCGGGCTGCCGCGACCCCAGGCCGCCGGCACGCTCGGTGCCGGTGGCGCTGCCGGGGCTGCTGTACTTCGCGACCGAGTCCCTGGTGTGGGGCGGCGGGCGCGCCTTCTACGACCCGGACGTGGCCGACGAGGAGACGCCGGCGCGGGCCTACCTGCTGACGGCCGGTCAGTTCTCCGACATCGCGGCGCAGGAGATGGGCCGGGAGCCGGGCACCGACCTCGACCTGACGCCGGTGCGGCGGGCCGGCGCGCGGCTGCGGCTCGGCCCTGGGCGGTACGAGACGCTGCTGTGCGTGGCGGAGCTCGACGGGCTGCCGGTGCTGACCTTCACGGCGCCCTGGGGCAGCGGGGACGTGGCGTGGCGGGCGCCGTCCGCCGGCTATCTGCGGCAGCTCGGCGCGGGGTTGATCGAGGGCCGGGGCTGGACGGCGGCGCGGGCCGCCCGCTACCTGGCCTCCCGGCCGGGGGCGCGCGGGCAGTGGGACGCGCCTGCGGTGCGGGCGCTCCTCACGGGCTGAGCTACCCCTGGGCGGTGGCCTCGGCGTAGGGGCGGATCTGGTCGGCGGTCAGCACATAGCCGGTGTCGTCGTCGGTGACGGAGCGGGCGAACACCATGCCGTACACCTGGCCTTCGGTGGTGAGCAGCGGCCCACCCGAGTTCCCCGGGCGCACCAGGCCGCGGATGGTGTAGATGTCGCGGACGACCACGTTCTCCCCGTGGATGTCCTGGCCGCGGGCGTTGGTGCGGCCGGCGACGGTGGCGGCCCGCACGTCGAGCCCGCCGTTCTCCGGATAGCCGGCGACCACCGCCGGATCGCCGGTGCCCGCGTCGTCGGCGAGGGCGAGCACCGGCGCCACCAGGCCCGGCACGTCGAGCACGGCCACGTCCGTCTCGGGGTCCGAGAGCAGCACGGTGGCCGACAGCTGCTCGCCCACGCCGCCCGTCTGCACCGAGACGGCGCTGGCGCCGTCGACCACGTGGGCGTTGGTCATCACCCGCTGGTCGGCGAAGACGAAGCCGCTGCCCTCCTGGCCGGAGAGCCCTGAGGAGGCGGTGATCTTGACCGTGCTGTTCTGCGCGGCGGCGATCGCGGCGTTCGTGACGTTGTCCCCAGAGGGCTCGGGGACCTGGGCCGTCGGCGCGTTCTCGAACGGGTTGAAGACCTGCGGGAACCCGGCGTCCGCGAGCGCGCCGGTGGCGCGGCTGAACCAGGTGGGCGCCTGGGCCGGCATCCGGTCCTGGACGCCGCCGAGCACCCGCGACTCCTGGACGGCGCGGTTCAGCCCGGGCGACGGGGTGGGTATCAGGGCGCTGGCCACGATCCAGGCGACCAGCAGCAGCGCCACCGCGTTGAACGCGGCACCACCCACGCCGTCCACCCAGCGGACCGGCGCCCAGCGCAGCCGGTCGCGCAGCCGCATCGCCAGCGGCCAGGCCAGGGCCTGCCCGACGGCGGCCGGGACCAACACCACGAGCAGCGCGATCAGCGTGGCCCCCGCGGACCCCGGCTCCACCGGCTCGACGGCGAACGGCAGCAGCCACACCCCGAGCACGGCGCCACCCACGAAGCCGGCCAGCGAGATCACACCGGCGATCAGCCCGCGCTGATACCCCGAGAAGGCGGCCAGAACGGCGCCGAGCAGCAGCGCGACGTCGAGCAGATTCACTCCGGCGGACCCTCCCCCTCTGTCCCCTGACGACGCCCTCCCGTGGACCGGTTGTCCTGTTCGTCGGGATATGGAACGTCCGGAACGTCGGAAGGGAGAACGGAGAAGCCCTCCCCGGGGTTCCCGGCCCGGATATCCCCCACCCACCCGCCCTTTGTTCCGCTGCCGCGTCGCGCCCGTACTCCGCGCGGCCGGCCGTGCCGCGCCCACCCACCCGCCCCCGGCCGGGGTGCCTCGCGCGGCGGGCCGCCGGGGCCTCAACGGCGGCGGAGCCGCCTTGTTGGGCCCCTGTGGGCCGTGCCGGCCT
>NZ_BAAGPR010000173.1:0-10709 GCF_054783955.1 Streptomyces mayteni
CTGCGGCCGTGTCGGCCTGCGGCCGTGTCGGCCTGCGGCCGTGTCGGCCTGCGGCCGTGTCGGCCTGCGGCCGTGCCGCGCCCACCCTCCCCCAGCCTGGCGGCTGGGAGGTGCCCCCACGAGCCCCCGGCGGGTGGCTTGCGCGGCAGCGGGCTGGCGGCCCGGCGGCGTAGCCGCCGTGGGCCGGGCCCGCGCCCCCTGGCGGGGCGAACCGCCCTGGGCCGGCCCCTTACGGGGCGGAGCCCCGCGAGGCCGGGCGGCGTAGCCGCCGAAGGCGGGTCCCGCGCCCCCACCAGGGGGCGTAACCGGGCCGGTACGCCCCTTGCAGGGCGGAGCCCCGCAGGGCCGGGCGGCGCAGCCGCCCTCGGCCCCCGGCCGGGGCCCCCGCGCGCAGCGCGGAACAAAGGGCGGGCGGGTGGGGAAAACCCCGCGCGAAGCGCGGGGCACCCACCCACGCCCCGGCGGCGAAGCCACCACAGCCCGCGCGAAGCACGCCGCACCCGCCCCGGCGGCGCAGCCGCCACAAGCGCCGGCCAGGCCCGGGCCCGTCAGGGCCCACCCCGCGCGAAGCGCGCGTAGGGGCGGGTGGGTGGGGGGAACAACCCCGCGTGGAGCGCCGGGCAGCCCGGGCCCGGTCAGTAGGGGCCGAGGGGTGCCGCGCCCTCGCCCGTCGCCAGGGCGGCGAGCAGCTCGCCGTGTTCGGCCAGCCGGCCCGGCATGTCGGGGAGGCGGATGTCCAGCTCCGCAGGAGCCCCGCACGTGGCGATCTCGTCCCAGGTCACCGGCGCCGACACCGTCGGCGCCTGACGGGCCCGGAGGGTGTACGGCGTGGCCGTGGTCTTGCGGGCCGCGTTCTGGCTGTGGTCGATGAAGACGCGGCCGGGCCGCAGGCGGCGGGCCATCGCCGCGATCGCCAGGCCCGGCAGGGCCTTCGCGGCCTCCGTGGCCAGCAGCCGCGCGTAGTCGGAGGCGTCGGCCGACGGCGTCGGGAGCAGCGGGCACAACAGGTGAAGGCCCTTGGATCCGGAGGTCTTCGCGTAGGCGGTCAGCCCGTCGTCCGCCAGCCGGTCGCGGAGCCAGAGCGCGACCCGGCAGCAGTCCACGATGGTGGCCGGTTCGCCGGGGTCGAGGTCGAGGACCAGGCGGTCGGCGCGGCCCGGGGCGGTGGCGAGCCACTGCGGGGTGTGCAGTTCGACGACCAGGTTGGCCACCCACACCAGGCTGGCCAGGTCCTGCACCAGCACCTGCCGCATCGTCGCGCCGCCGGAGCGCGGGACGTCGCGGGTGGTCACCCACTCCGGGGTGCCGGGCGGGACGTGCTTGGTGAAGAACCGCTCGCCCGCCGGGCCGTCCGGGTACCGCAGCAGGCTCAGGGGACGGTCCCGCAGGTGGGGGAGGAGCACGTCGCCGTGCGTGGCGTAGTAGTGGAGCACCTCGCCCTTGGTGGTGCCGTCCGGGTAGATGGGCTTGTCCAGGTTGGACAGCGACACCCGGTGGCCCTCCACGGTGACCACCTGCGGTGTCATGCCGAGAGCGCCCTGATCAGCTCCTCGCGGTTCATCGAGGAGCGGCCTGGGATGGTGGCCCTGGCGGCCCGTTCGTACAGCTCGGACTTGCTCAGGCCCTCCAGCTCGTTCTTCCCCCGCTTCCCCCGCTTCCCCCGCTTCGCCCCGCCGCCGCGTTCGCCGGTGGCCCCCCGGCGGCCCTTCGCGCTGTCGACGCTGGCCTGGAGCGCGTCCATCAGGTCGATGACGTTGGTGGAGCGCGGCGGCGGCGCGCCCTTCTCGATCGTCGCGCCGGTGCGCTTGGCCTCGACCAGTTCGAGCACCCGTTCCTGGTAGGTGTCGTGGAACTCCTCCGGGTGCCACTTCATGCTCAACGCGTCGACCAGCTGGACGGCCGTGCGCAGCTCCTTGGCCGAGATGTCCACCCGCTCCGGCAGGTCGCCGATCTCGCGGCGCGGGTCGCGCACCTCGTCCGCCCAGTGCAGGGTGTGCAGGGTGAGGACCTCCTCCTCGGCGCGGACGGCCACCAGGTACTCCCGGTTCCGCATCACGAAGGTGGCGATCCCGACCTTGTGGGACTCGACCAGGGCGTCGAGCAGCAGCGAGTAGACCTTGGCGTACTCGGGGCCCTTGGGCGCCAGGTAGTAGCTCCGGTCGAAGAAGATGGGGTCGAGTTCGTCGAGGCCGACGAAGCCGGAGATCTCCAGGCCCTTGGAGCGTCCCGGCGCGATCTCGTCCAGTTCGTTCGGCTCGACGACGACGTACTCGTCGCCCATCTCGAAGCCCTTGACGACCTCTTCCATCGGCACCTCGTCGCCGGTGCGCTCGTTCACCCGCTTGTTGCGGACCCGGTCGGCGGTGCCGCGCTGGATCTGGTTGAAGCGGATCGTGTGGCTCCGGGTCGCGGTGAAGAGCTGCACCGGCATGGCCACCAGGCCGAAGGACAGCGCGCCGCTCCAGATCGCCCTCGCCATGCCGGGACACCTCCTCGCACCGCTCTCCCACCCATGGCACCCCGGGCGGGGGGAGTCCGCATCCCGAGTGGCGGGCTCAGTAGCGGTAGAAGCCGGCGCCCGTCTTCCGGCCGAGCTGGCCGGCGGAGACCATGCGCAGCAGCAGCGGCGGCGGGGCGTACAGCGGTTCCTTGTGCTCCGCGTACATCGACTCGGCGATGGAGACCACCGTGTCGAGCCCGATCAGGTCGGCCAGCTTCAGCGGACCCTGCGGGTGGGCGCAGCCCAGCTCCATGCCGCGGTCGATGTCGTCCCGGGTCGCCGCGCCGGACTCGAACATCCGGACGCCGGACAGCAGGTACGGGATCAGCAGCGCGTTCACCACGAAGCCCGAGCGGTCCTGGGCCCGGATCACGTGCTTGCCGAGGACCTCGGTGACCAGCGCCTCGGCGCGCCTGACCGTCTCGTCGGCGGTGGTCAGCGCGGGGATCAGCTCGACAAGCCGCTGCACCTGGGCCGGGTTGAAGAAGTGGACGCCGAGCACCTGGTCGGGGCGCGAGGTGGCCACCGCCAGGTTGACCAGCGGGATGGCCGAGGTGTTGGAGGCGAGAATGGCGTCCGGTCGGGTGACGACCTGGTCGAGGACCTGGAAGATCTCCGTCTTCACCGGCTCGCTCTCGACCACCGCCTCGATCACCAGGTCGCGCTCACCGAACTCGCCGAGGTCGGTGGTGAACGTCAGCCGGTCGAGCGCCGCGTCCCGGTCAGCCGCCGAGACCTTGCCGCGCTCCACGGCGCGGTCGAGCGAGCCGATCAGCCGGGTGCGGCCCAGCTCCAGCGCCTCGCCTGTGGTCTCGGCGACCATCACGTCGAGGCCGGCCCTGGCGCACACCTCGGCGATCCCGGCCCCCATCTGGCCGCAGCCCACCACTCCGACACGTTCGATGTCGCTCATCGCCCAGCCCTTCTGCTCCGGCGAGCGCCATCCACATGATCGCCGTCGCAGGGAGGACGTTACCGTTCCTATGGACTGAACGGGAGTGACCCCGATCGGCCGCACGCCCCGAACGGTCTTGGGCGCACTGGTCCCCGGCGTACTCGACCCCGGGGCGGCGACACGGATCCTGTCCGTGGTCCGATCCCGGGAGGCCGGCTCCCTGCGCGACCTGGCCATGTGGATGCGGCCAGAGGCGATGGGGAGGCCCTGAACCATCTCTCTGGTGGAGCAGGGGCCCGCACGCTGGCGCCGTACCTGGCGTCCCAGATCGTACGAACACGCTAACCCGAACGGCTCATGATGCCGCAAGCCCAGACAGCCACCATCACACGAACGAGCTAGACCAACTTTATGGACGCTCCTCCGGGGACATGTCCCACCCCGAAGGAGGGGGGAGGGCCGGCAGGGGTGTGGTCCGTCTCCTCGGGCTTCCCAATCCTCTGGTTCGCCCGACTCCCCTGAGCCCTCCCGGCCGCCTCACTCTTCGGTTTCGCCGTAGATGACGCCCCGGCCGTTGGTGCCGATGTAGACCCGGCCGAAGACCCGCGGGTCGCCGGTGATGGTCGAGCCGGTCCAGGCCCACTGGTGCTCGTCGTCGTTGATCCGCGTCCAGGTGGCCCCGGAGTCGGTGGAGCGGTAGATGCCCCGCACCCCGCCGACGACGCCGCTGCTGTAGAGCGTCTGGTACGAGGCGCCGGCGGCGGCCGCGCCGAAGCCGATGTTGTCGGCGGTGATCGCGGTGACCCGGGTGAAGCTGGTGCCCGAGTTGGTGGAGTGCCACAGCCCGCCGCCGGCCACCCACACGTCGCCGGTGCGCCCCGGCACGGCGGCGAACCGCACCTCGCCGGTCGGCAGCCCGGTGGCGGCGGCCGTGAAGCTGGCGCCGCCGTTGGTGGAGACGTAGAACGTGCCCTGGTGGATGCCGTAGAAGAGGTTCGGGTTCACCCGGTCCGCCTCCACCCTGGCCCCCTGCGGGATGCCCTGGGAAGCGGTCCAGGAGTTGCCGAAGCCCACCGAGTAGTGCACCCCGGCGCCCTCCGGGCTCCACACGAAACGGCTGCCGTTGGCGGCCGCCGCCACCGTGCCGCCGTGCGCGCCGCTCGGCGCGGTGCCGGCGAACCAGTTGCCGCCGCCGTCGGTGGAGAAGTTGACGGTCGGCGCGGTGCTCTCGCTGACGTGGTTGCCGACCCGGACGACGGTGGCCGGCGCGAGTTCGGCGAAGTCGAGTCCCGTGGTGGTGCCGAAGGACGGGAAGATGTCGGACGGCACCTGGGTCAGGCTCGTGTGCCGGAAGCCGCCGATGTCGCCGAGGCCGCTGAGCAGCGGGGCGCCGCTCGGCGGGCTCGCCAGGTCGTTGACCGCCGTCTCCTCCAGGCCGCGCACGTAGGGGCGGATGGTGAAGGTCTGGCCGCGGTCCCAGTTGGTGAGCTGGGTGGTGCCGAAGAGCGTGGCGCCGGTGCCGTAGAAGAGCCGGTCCGCGTTGAACGGGTCGATCTCCATGCCCTCGGTCATCCAGCCGAGCTTGGGCGTCTCCTCGGGGGGCTGCGGGCTGGCGTTGAGGTCCATCCACGGCACCGAGGAGATGTCGATGCTGTAGCGCTTGCCGCGGTTCGGGTAGCTGCTGAACTCCCAGGACCTGGTCCAGCTGTCGCCGGCGTTCGTGGAACGGAAGATCTGGGTGTCGGGCCACCAGGAGCTGTACGCCGTCACCATCACGGTGCCCGGGTTCTGCCGGTCCACGGTCAGCCCGCTGAAGCCGAAGTAGCGGTCGCTGCCGGCCGCTACCGGCGAGACGTCGGTCCAGGTGCCGGCGGCCGTGTCGTACCGCCAGACCTCGCCGTCCGCGCCGCCGTAGGGGCCCGCGTCGTCGCTGGTGGCGATGTACAGGTCGCCGGTCTCCTCGTCGAGCACGCCCTTGTGCGGCAGGTAGCCGGTGGGCTGACCGGGCACCGCCTGCCAGGTCGCGCCGCCGTTGGTGGAGCGGTAGACGCTCTGGTCGAGGTCGGCGACGCCCGCGTAGATGGTCTGGGTCGGGCTGCCTGGCGAGCCGGTCGACGGGTCGAAGGTGACCCAGGTGACGCCGACCAGCTCGCTCTGGTAGCCGCTGGTGTCGCTCGGGTCGGGCGCGTAGTCGCCGGGGTTCGGGAACGAGGTGACCTCCTGCCAGCTCACCCCCGCGTTGGTGGACCGCCACAACCCCTCGCCGCTGGGCGCGCCCAGGTAGAGGACGTCGTTGTCGTTCGGGTCCACGACCAGCCGCTCGCCCATGCCGCGGCCCGGCATGTTGCCGCCGAGCTTGAACGGCAGCTCGGTGGTCTGCCAGGTCTCGCCGCGGTTCGAGGAGCGCAGGATCGCGCCGTTGTTCGGGTCCCAGTCGTTGGTGTAGGTGCCGACGGCCGCGTAGACCCGGTCGGGCTCGACGGGGTCGGTGGCGATCGAGGCGACGCCCGTGTAGCCCCAGTCGTCCCAGCCGACGTGGTCGAGCAGCGGGATCCAGGACTGGTCCGACTGGTTCCAGCGGTAGGCGCCGCCGATGTCGGTCCGCGCGTAGACCAGGTTGGGTTCGGTCCGGTTGAAGATGACGCTCGGCACGAAGCCGCCGCCGCCGATCGCGACGTTGCTCCAGGTGTAGTCGGCGGCGGCCTCGACCTCGGCCCCGATCTCCTGGGCGCGGTCGGCCGCGGCGCTCGCCGGGGCCGCCGTGGCGGCGGTGAGCAGTCCGCCGGCGAGAGCCATGCCGGCCAGCAGGGCTGTCGCCGGTCTCCCTCTGCGCACGTTGGCGCTCCTCTCCGTACGTCGACCGCCACACAGGCGGCGGTTGAGGGGGGGTGGGCAAAGCAGGGGTGGGAGCGCTCCCAGATATGCGTGCCGCTGATGCTAACTGTCGAATGTTGTTCGCATAAGGGGTGTGTCACGCGCCTGTTACGGTTGAGAGTCCGTCACCCTGTGCTGGGTAGAGGTGACGTGGCGGCACGACAGGGGGCAGTTCGATGGCACGCATCACCCGCAGGAGCCTGGCCTTCGCCACGCTCGGCACGTTGACCGGAGCCCTGACGCTCACTCAGTCCTCCTCAGCCGCCAGCGGCGACGGGCGGCCGCTGGCCGCCGGCGGGCCGGCCGGGGCCGGCGTCGCGCCGACCGGGTTGCGCGGCATGTGGATCGCCTCGGTCGCCAACATCGACTGGCCGGGCGAACCCGGGCTCTCACGGGAGGCGGCGCGGTCCGAGCTGACAGCCCTGTTCGACGCGGCGGCCGCCCTCCGCCTCAACGCGGTGTTCCTCCAGGTCCGGCCGACGGCCGACGCGTTCTGGCCGTCCCCGCACGAACCCTGGTCGGAGTGGCTGACGGGCGAGCAGGGCCGCGACCCCGGCTGGGACCCGCTGGAGTTCGCCGTCGCCGAGGCGCACGCCCGTGGCCTCGCGCTGCACGCCTGGTTCAACCCGTACCGGATCGCCATGCACGCCGACCCCGGCCGGCTGGTGGCCGACCACCCGGCCCGCCGGAACCCGGAGTGGGTGGTGCCGTACGGCGGCCGGCTCTACTACAACCCGGGGCTGCCCGAGGTCCGGGAGTTCGTCCAGGACGCGATGATCCACGCCGTCGAGTCCTACGAGATCGACGGCGTGCACTGGGACGACTACTTCTACCCCTACCCGGTGGCCGGCGAGGAGTTCGACGACGACGCGGCCTTCGAGGCCCACGGCGAGGGCTTCACCGACCGCGGCGACTGGCGGCGGCACAACAGCGACCAGCTGGTGCGGGCGATGGCGGACCGGGTGCGGGAGGCCAGGCCGGGGATCCCGTTCGGCATCAGCCCGTTCGCGGTCTGGCGCAACGCCTCCACCGACCCGCTCGGCTCCGACACCGCGGGCGGCGTGCAGACGTACGACGACCTGTACGCGGACACCCGCACCTGGGTGCGGGAGGGCTGGATCGACTACGTGTTGCCGCAGGTCTACTGGGAGATCGGCAACTCGGCTGCCGACTACGCCGAGTTGGTCTCCTGGTGGTCGGAGGTGGCCAGGGGCACGGGCGTCGCGCTCTACGTCGGCGAGGCCGTCTACAAGGTGGGCGACCGGGCGCAGCCGGCCGCCTGGCAGGACCCGGCGGAGCTCTCCCGCCATCTGACGCTGTGTGCGGACCATCCGGAGGTCGGGGGCAACGTGTTCTACTCGGCGACGCAGGTGGCGGCGGATCCGCTCGGGGCGATGTCGCGGGTGGTGCGGGACCACTACGCCTGACGCGGCGCGGGGGTGGGGGTGACGGGGGTTTCCCCCACCCACCCGCCCTTTTCGCCGCTCCGCGCGGGGCGGGCCTCCGGCCCGTGGCCGTGCCCGGCTTTGCCGGGGTGCCGCCGCCCTGGCTCGCGCCGGGGGCATGTCGGGTGGCCTGGGCTTCGGTGCGGCACGGGGTCGTGGGCGCCGACGCTGCCTCGTCGCTTTCGCCGCTCTGCGGGGTCAGCCTCCGGCCGTGCCCGCTTCGCCGGGCCGCCGCTCCCCGGCTTGCGCTGGGGATGTGTCGCGTGGCGCGGGCTTTCAACGCCGCGCAGGTCCGGTGCCGCCGGGGCATCTCCGGCTCGCGTCGGGGCGCGTCACGTGGCGTGGGCCGCCGGCCCAGCCGTCATCAGCCGCGCTCTGCGCGGCGGCGGCATCCCAGTGGCGCGTGGTCATGGCCGGGCTGCCATGTGCGGTGTTCCGTGGCGGTAGCCGGCTCGCCGGTACCGGCCGCCGCCGACGTTCGTGCCCCCGGCTGGCGGGGTCAGCCGCGGCCGAGGAGGCGGCGGCGTTTGCCGCTCTTGATTTCCGAGTCGGGGCCGGGGGACACCACGCTCTCGTGGCCGTCGGCCGAGCGGACCCGGAAGGGGGGTTGGCCGTTGTCGCCGAGTACCTCGATGACCTCGGTGACCCGTTCGACGTCGCCCACGGTCCTGCCGTGTGTGATCATCCGGTCGCCTGTCTTCGCTCGCATCGGGATCCCTCCCGTCGCCTCTCGCCGTTCCGGCGACGCGGGCGCGGCGTCGCGCTGTGATCCACGTCACCTCTTCCAGTCTACGTCGCGGTGCCCGAGCCGTCAGGCGCGGGAGCGTTGGGTGATCGCGATGCAGGCCAGCACGGCGAGCGCCGCCAGTGGCGCGGCCGGCGTGAGGGGCTCGTCGAGGAGCAGCACCGCCCAGAGGAGGGTGAGTAGCGGCTGGGCGAGCTGGAGCTGGCTGGCGCGGGCGATGCCCGCCCTGGCCAGGCCCCGGTACCAGACCGCGATGCCGAAGATCTGGGAGCCGGCCGCCACCCAGAGCAGGCCCGCGACCGAGCGGGCGGTCAGCTCGGCGGGCTCGGCGAGCAGTGCCACCAGCAGGCCGGGCAGCACGAACGGCAGGCTGGCCACCAGGCCCCAGCTCATCACCTGCCAGCCGGGCAGTTCGCGGGCCAGCCGGCCGCCCTCGCCGTAGGCGGCCGCGCAGAGCAGCAGGGCCAGCAGGAGGTAGCCGTCGGCGGTGGTGGGGGCGCCGCCGTTCTGCTGGATCGCGAAGGTGACCACCACGCCGGCGCCGACCAGCGCCGCGGCCCAGAAGGTGCGGGACGGGCGGCTGCCGGTGCGCACCGTGGCGTAGCAGGCGGTGGTGAGCGGCAGCAGACCGACCACCACGGCGGCGTGCGAGGTCGAGGACGTCTGGAGGGCCAGCGTGGTGAGCAGCGGGAACCCGATCACGGTGCCGACCGCGACGGTGGCCAGGCCGGGCCAGTGCCGGCGCTCCGGCAACGGGGCGCGGGTCGCCGCGAGCCAGCCGACGGCGATCACGGCGCCCAGCACGACGCGGCCGCAGGTGAGCGTCCAGGGGCCGAGACCGTCGAGGCCCCAGACGGTGCCGGGGAAGGTGAGCGAGAACGCGACGACCCCGAGGGCGGCGAGCACCACGCCGCCGCGGTCCGTCGCCGCCGGCGCGGGGGCCGGGCTCGGGGCCGGCACCGCTATCGAACGTTGGCCGGTAGCGCTATTCTGATCCGTCATGAGCCACGGTAGCAGTGAACTGGAGCTGGCCGGGCTGCTCCGTCGGGATCTGGACCGCTACCGGCCGGGTGAGCGGCTGCCGTCGAGTCGGGAGCTGATGCGCCGGCACCGGGTCGGCCCCGGCACGGTCGCCAGGGCGCTGGCGATGCTGGCCGCCGAGGGGCTGTTGATCACCCGGCCGGGCGCCGGCGCCTTCCGCGCCGGGCCGCGCGCCGCGCCGCCGCCGCGTGGCGACACCTCCTGGCAGCAGATCGCCCTGACCGCCGAGCCGTCCCCCGACGAGGTGCCGCGCACCGTGGAGGCCGGGGGAGTGTTGGCCACCCTCGAGACCCCGCCGCCCGGCGTCATCGAGCTCAACGGCGGCTATCTCGCGCCCGCGCTGCGCCCCGAGCGCGCACTGGCCGCCGCGCTCGCCAGGGCGGGCCGGCGGCCCGGCGCCTGGGAGCGGCCGCCGATGGCGGGGCTGCCTGAGCTGCGCGCCTGGTTCGCCCGGGAGATCGACGGTGGGGCCGGCGCGGTCGGCGCGGCCGACGTGCTAGTCACCGCCGGCGGGCAGAGCGCCCTCACCACCGCGCTGCGCGCCCTCGCGCCGCCCGGCGCGCCGGTGTTGGTGGAGTCGCCGACCTATCCGGGGATGCTGGCCGCCGCGCGGGCCTCCGGGCTTCGCCCGGTGCCGGTGCCGGTGGACGCCGACGGGGTCCGCCCCGAACTGTTGCGGCAGGCGTTCGAGGCCAGCGGGGCCCGGGTGTTCGTCTGCCAGCCGCTGTTCCAGAACCCGACCGGGGCGGTGCTCGCGGCGGACCGCAGGGGCGAGGTGCTCGCGGCGGCGCGGGCCGCCGGCGCTTTCGTGATCGAGGACGACTTCGCCCGGCTGCTCGGCCACGAGGACGCGGGACCGCCGCCGCCCAGCCTGGCGGCCGAGGACCCCGACGGCACGGTGGTGCACGTCCGTTCGCTCACCAAGGTGACCTCCGCCAGCCTGCGGGTCGGGGCGCTCGCGGCGCGCGGCCCGGTGGCGGAGCGGCTGCGGGCCATCCAGATCGTCGACAGCTTCTTCGTGCCGCGTCCCCTCCAGGAGACCGCGCTCGAACTCGTCGGCACACCCTCCTGGAGTCGTCATCTCCGCACGGTGGCACGGGAGTTGCGGGAGCGGCGGGAGGCGATGGTCCGGGCGCTGGCGGCCGGGCCCGCCGGGCCGGTGCCGGCGCAGCGCGGCGGCTACCACCTGTGGCTGCCGCTGCCGCCGGG
>NZ_BAAGPR010000174.1:0-10537 GCF_054783955.1 Streptomyces mayteni
CGCCCCGCCCCGGCCGCGCCGCACCGGCCGCAGGCCCCGGCCCGGCCACGCCGCGCCGTGCCGGCGCTTCGCGCATCCCCGGTGCGGCAGCCGGTGGGGTGGGTGGGTGGGGGGAAACCGCCGTGGCCGAAACCGGCACGCACACCACCGCCCGCCGCCGTGAACCCCCGCCCGCCAAGGCGGGTTGGCGCGCGAGGTGTTGACGGGCGGGCCCGTCGGTCGTACTTTGCTTCGGCACTTGGTCCGATAATTTTCGGCGAGTTTCCGGAAGGTGTGCGACGATGCGAAGCCTTAGTACCCGGCGTGCCGGACGAATACGTCCCCTCGCGGCCGCGACGGCCGCCGCCCTGTCGATGACCGCGTTGGCGGCCTGTGGGAGCAGTGGTCCCGGCGGGCGCGGTGGGGACGGGCTCGAGGTGTGGGTGTACCAGGACGGTTCGACCGTGATCCAGGAGGAGTTCGTCGAGCGGTTCAACGAGAGCTCCGACATCGACATCAACCTGACCCAGATCCCGGGCGAGAACTACCAGGACCGGATGCGGACCGCCATGGGTGGTTCCAACGCGCCGGACATCTTCTTCAACTGGGGCGGCGGCAGCATCTCCGACTTCGTCGACCAGGACATGCTGGTCGACCTCACGGACGTGGTGGCGGACGAGCCCGGGCTCCAGGGCGCGTTCATCCCGTCGATCCTGGAGGCCGGCGGGATCGACGGGCGGATCTACGGGGTGCCGATGCGCGGCGTGCAGCCCGTGATCCTGTTCTACAACCAGAGCCTGTTCGACGAGGCCGGCGTCCAGCCGCCCACGTCCTGGGACGACCTGCTCGGGCTCGTGGACACGTTCGCCGAGCGCGACATCACCCCGGCCGTGCTCGCCGGCGGCGACCCGTGGACCGAGCTGATGTGGCTCGAGTACCTGCTCGACCGGGAGGGCGGGGCCGAGGTGTTCGCCCGGATCAGGGCCGGCGACGCGGCCGCCTGGGGCGACCCGGCGGTGCTGGCCGCGGCCGAGCGGGTCACGGAGCTGGTGGACGCCGGGACGTTCGGCAACAACTTCCGGTCCGTGCGGTACACCACGGACGGCGCGTCGACGTTCTTCGCGCAGGGCGAGGCCGCGATGCACCTGATGGGCTCCTGGGAGTACGCCAACCAGCTCGCGCAGCAGCCCGAGTTCACCGAGAACGACCTGGCGTTCGCCGCCTTCCCCGGCATCCCCGGCGGGGCAGGCGACCCGTCAGCCGTGGTCGGCAACCCGACCAACTACTGGTCGGTCCACTCCGACGTGGAGGGCGAACGGCTGGACGCCGCCGTCGAGTTCCTGTCGCTGATGGCCAGCGAGGAGTACGCGCAGGCGCTGATCGACAACGGCGACATCCCGACCACCGTCAACGCGGAGTCGCTGCTGGACAGCCACAACAACCCGGAGTTCGCCCGCTTCCAGTACGACATGGTGACGAACGCGTCGGACTTCACGCTGTCCTGGGACCAGGCGCTGCCGGCCGCGCAGTCCACGCCGATGATGGACAACATCGAGAAGCTCTTCGGTGGCGACCTGTCCGCGCAGGAGTTCGTCGACGCGATGCGGGACCTCTGAGTGGCTCGCAACTCCGCGCGGGCGGACGCCGTCTCCGTCCCGCACGCCGGTCGCCCAGGCCTCGCCTGGGCGATTCCGGGCGTGTTGTTCTTCCTCGTCTTCGCCGCCGCGCCCATGGTGCTGGTCGGCTATCTGTCGTTCACGGACTGGGACGGTCTGGGGAGCCCCTCCTGGATCGGCTTCGACAACTGGTCGCGGCTGTGGAACGACGACGGCATGCGCAACGCCGTCTGGCTGAGCGTGCTGTTGACCCTGTTCACCTGGGCCGTGCAGACCCCGATCGCGCTGCTGCTCGGCGTGTGGGCCGCCGGCCGGCAGCGCTACCGGGCGGTGCTGTCGGCGATCTTCTTCCTGCCGCTGCTGGCCTCCTCGGTGGCGCTCGCCCTGCTCTGGCGGACCCTGTTCGACCCCAACCTGGGCCTCGCGGCGGACGTCGCCGAGTGGTTCGACCTGGAGACGGCCGACCTGCTCGGCTCCTCGCGCGGCGCGTTCGTCGCCATCGTCTTCGTGGCCAGTTGGCAGTTCGTGCCGTTCCACACCCTGATCTACCAGGGCGGCGCGCGGCAGATCCCGCGGTCGCTCTACGACGCGGCGTCCATCGACGGCGCCGGCACCGTGCGGCAGTTCTTCTCCATCACGCTGCCGCAGCTGCGCAACACCGTCATCACCTCGTCCGTGCTGATGGTGGTGGGCGCGCTCACCTACTTCGACACGGTGCTGATCCTCACCAACGGCGGCCCTGGCGACGCCACCAGGATCCTGCCCTTCCTGATGTACGAGGAGGGGTTCAGGACCTTCGAACTCGGCTACGCGAGCGCCATCGCCGGGACCCTGGTGGTCATCGCGACCGGCGTCTCGCTGCTGCTGGTGCGGCTGACCGGGTTCACCAGGATGCAGAGCACCAGGGAGGGGCTGTGACCCAGACCCAGGCGGGGACCGTCGTGAAGCGGCGGCCCGCGACCCCACCGGGGACGCCCGCCGGGCGGCCGGCACACGGCCCCGGCCGGCGGCTGCTGCCCAGGGGCAACTACCCGGCCGGTTTCGCCGCGTTGCTCTGGCTGGCCATCGTGGTGATCCCGCTGTACGTGCTGGTGATCTCCACCCTCCAGGACCGGGCCTCCTACCTGGAGAACGGCCCGCTCTCGCTGCCCACCAGCCCGTCCCTCGACAGCTACCAGCGGGTGCTGGAGGGCGAGTTCCCGCGCTATCTGCTCAACACCCTGGTGGTGACGGTCTCCTGCGCGGCCATCGCCGTGGTGCTGTCGGTGACCGTCGCCTACACCGTGGTGCGCAACCGCTCCGCGCTCTCGCGCCGCGCCTTCCAGCTGTTCCTGCTCGGCCTGGCCATCCCGTCGCAGGCCGTGATCATCCCGATCTACTGGCTGATCACCGAACTCCGGATGTACGACACGCTGATGGCGGTGATCCTGCCGACGGCCGCGTTCTCGCTGCCGGTCAGCGTGCTGATCCTGGTGGGCACGATGCGGGACATCGACGAGGAGCTGTACGAGTCGATGGCGCTGGACGGCGCGAGCCAGACCCGGATCCTGCTCCAGCTCGTGGTGCCGATGTCCCGCGCCGGCATCTCGACGGTCGGGGTGTTCGCGGCGCTCGGCGCCTGGAACGGCTTCCTGTTCCCGCTGATCCTCACCCAGTCCCAGGAGAACCGCGTGCTCACGCTCGGCCTGTACGACTACATCGGCGAGTACCGGGCGGACATTCCGGCGCTGCTCTCCGCCGTCGTGCTCTCCATCGTGCCGATCTTCACCGCATACCTCTTCGCCCGCCGGCAGTTGATCAACGGCCTGATGGGCGTCGGCGGCCGGTGAGGAGCGCTCCTCGGGGAGCACCAAGACCACTGAGAAGGAGCACCATGCCCGACCAAAGCGAGCCCCCGGAACACCCCTGGCAGGACGTCTCGCTGCCGGCCGCCTCCCGCGCGGCCGCGCTGCTCTCCCGGATGACCCTGGAGGAGAAGCTGGCCCAACTGGTCGGCATCTGGCCGGGAGTCGGGTCGGAGGACGACGAGGACGTCGCCCCGAGGCAGCACGAGATCGACGCGTCGACCCCCGACCCGCGCTCGGTCGTGGTGCACGGCCTCGGGCAGTTCACCAGGCCGTTCGGCACCGCCCCGGTCGACCCGACCGAGCGGGCCAGAACCCTGGCCGAGGACCAGCGGCGGATCGCGGCGGGCAACCGGTTCGGGGTGCCGGCCATCGCGCACGAGGAGTGCCTGACCGGGTTCAACGCCTGGCAGGCCACCATCTTCCCCACCCCGCTGGCCTGGGGCGCCTCCTTCGACCCCGAGCTGGTCGAGGAGGCAGCCCGGCTGATCGGCGCCTCGATGCGCTCGGTCGGCATCCACCAGGGCCTGTCGCCGGTGCTCGACGTGGTGCGCGACCCGCGCTGGGGCCGCACCGAGGAGTCCATCAGCGAGGACCCCTACCTGGTCGCCACCGTCGGCACCGGCTACGTGCGCGGCCTGGAGCGGTCCGGGATCGTGGCCACCCTCAAGCACTTCGTCGGCTACTCGGCCTCGCGCGGCGCCCGCAACCACGCTCCGGTCTCCATCGGGCCCCGGGAGCTGGCCGACGTGCTGCTCCCGCCGTTCGAGACGGCGCTGCGGGAGGGCGGCGCCCGCTCGGTGATGGCGGCCTACAACGACGTGGACGGGGTGCCGGCGAGCGCCGACCACGAGCTGCTGACCCGGCTGCTGCGGGACGAGCTGGGCTTCACCGGGACGGTCGTCTCGGACTACTTCGGCGTCTCCTTCCTGGAGTTGAGCCACGGCGTGGCCGGATCGCCGGGCGAGGCGGCGGCGTTGGCACTCGCGGCGGGCGTGGACGTCGAACTACCGGCCCAACGCTGCTACGGCGAGCCGCTGTTGAAGGCGCTGCGCTCAGGCGAGGTGGCCGAGGAGTTGGTGGACAGGTCGGCGCTTCGGGTGCTGACCCAGAAGGCGCAGCTCGGCCTGCTCGACGCCGACTGGTCGGGCGAGCCCTCGGCGCTGGCCGGCGACCGTGACGTGGTGGACCTCGACCCGCCTCGGATGCGGGCGGTGGCCAGGCGTCTCGCCGAGGAGTCGGTGGTGCTGCTGGCCAACCGGAACGGCGCGCTGCCGTTGGCGCCCGGCGGGCGGATCGCCGTGCTCGGCCCGCTGGCCGACGATCCGGCGGCGATGTTGGGCTGCTACACCTTCCCTCGGCACGCGGGCGCGCACCACCCCGACCTGCCGATCGGCGTCGAACTGCCCACGCTGTTGGAGGCGTTGCGGGCCGAGCTGCCGAACGCCGAGGTCGCGAGGGCGGAGACGCCCGAGGAGGTGGCGGGCGCCGAGGTGTGCGTGGTGGTGGTCGCGGACCGCTCGGGGCTCTTCGGGCGCGGCACGTCGGGCGAGGGCTGCGACGCCGCCGACCTGCGGCTGCCGGACGGCCAGGGGGCGGTGGTGGACGCGGCGCTCGCCACCGGGGTGCCCGTGGTGCTGGTGCTGCTGACCGGCCGGCCGTACGCGCTCGGCCGCTGGGCCGACCGGCTGGCGGCCTGCGTGCAGGCGTTCTTCCCCGGCGAGGAGGGCGGCGGCGCGGTGGCCGGGGTGCTCTCGGGGCGGGTGGAGCCGTCGGGCCGGCTGCCGGTCGGCGTGCCGGCGGACCCGGGCGGCCAGCCGTGGTCGTACCTGGCGCCGCCGCTCGGGCAGCCTGGCGAGGCCAGCTCCGTCGACCCGACGCCCTGCTACCCGTTCGGGCACGGCCTGTCCTACACGGAGTTCACCTGGTCGGACGCGGCCGTGGACGCCGACGCCCTGGCTGCTGACTCTGTTGACGTGGACGCGGCGGCGGAGGTGCGGCTGACCGTGACCAACGCCGGCGCGCGGGCCGGCACCGAGGTCGTCCAGCTGTATCTGCACGATCCAGTGGCCAGGACCGCGCGCCCGGTGAACCGGCTGATCGGCTACGCCCGGGTGCCACTCGCGCCAGGCGAGTCGGCCGAGGTGCGGTTCGCGTTCCACCCGGACCTGACCTCGTACACGGTGGCCCCCGGCCGGCGGATCGTGGAGCCAGGCGCGCTGGAGCTGCGGCTCGCCGCGTCCAGCGCCGACATCAGGCACCGGCTGCCGCTGACCCTCACGGGTCGGGAGCGCGTCGTCGGCCGCGACCGCCGGCTGACCTGCCCCGTCACGGTGGTGCCCGGCACGGTCGCCGCGCCGGGCGCGGACAATCCGCGCACGTGACCGGAGGTTGACTCGGATCGCCGAACACCGCGGCGCGGCCTAGGCTTGGCCGCATGGGCTGGACCGTGCGCGACATACCCGATCTCAAGGGCCGCACCGCGGTGGTCACCGGCGCCAACAGCGGGCTCGGCTATGTCGCGTCGCGCGAGCTGGCCCGCCGCGGCGCCCAGGTGGTGCTGGCCTGCCGCAGCCAGCAACGCGGCCAGGCTGCCCTGGAGCGGCTGCTCGGCGAGGTCCCGGAGGCCCGGGCCGAGCTGCGGCTGCTCGACCTGGCCGACCTGGCGTCTGTGCGGGCCTTCGCCGGCGACTGGGGCGAGCGGCCGCTCGACCTGCTGATCAACAACGCCGGCCTGATGGCCATCCCGTTCGCCCGAACGGCGGACGGCTTCGAGACGCAGTTCGGCGTGAACCACCTCGGCCACTTCGCGCTGACCGGGCTGCTGTCGCGCCAGCTGCTCTCCACTCCCGGCGCGCGGATCGTGGTGGTCTCCAGCCTGGCGCACTGGATGTCCAACGTCGACCTGCGGGACCTCAACTCCGAGCGCCGCTACCGGCCCTGGATCGCCTACGCCAGGTCCAAGTCGGCGAACCTGCTGTTCACCCACGAGTTGGCGCGCCGGCTGCGCGGCCACGACGTGCTGGCCGCCGCCGTGCACCCCGGGTACGCGTCGACGGAGCTCCAGGCCAAGGGGCCGCGGATGGCCGGCAGTTCCGTCGGGGAGCGCACCGCCAACACGCTCAACCGGCTGATCGCGGCGCCGCCCGAGGTCGGCGCCACCCCGCTGCTGTACGCGGCCACCGCGCCCTCGGTCGCACCCGACTCGTTCACCGGGCCGAGCGTCCTGGGCGCCCGCACCCTCCGCGGCGGCCCTGGCGGGCCCTGGCGCGCCGCCTGGACCAGGAACGACGCGATGGGCGAGCGACTGTGGGCCGCGTCCGAGGAGCTGACGGGCATCCGCTTCACGATCCCCTAGGTCCCGTCCGGGGCCCGCCCACGGGCGCATTACCGACCCAAGACCCGATTCTCAGGGAAATCACATCTTCATAGAACAATCCTCTCAGGGCCGGCGCCCAGGGTCGTCCCCATGGTTGTCTCCCCCCGCCCCCACCGCCCGCCGCGCCCCCTGCCGGCCCGGGAGCACCTGCGTACCGCGCAGCGCGACCCGGTGCTCGACGTCGTCGTCCCCGTCCACAACGAGGAGCAGGACCTGGCGGGCTGCGTCCACCGGCTGCACGCGCACCTGAGCGCCGCCTTCCCCTACCCGTTCCTGATCACCGTCGCCGACAACGCGAGCACCGACCGGACCCCGGAGATAGCCGGCGCGCTGGCCGCCGAGCTCCCCCGGGTCCGGGTGGTGCGGCTGGCCGAGAAGGGGCGCGGCCGGGCGCTGCGCGCCGTCTGGTCCGCCTCGCCCGCGCCGGTACTCGCCTACATGGACGCCGACCTGTCCACCGACCTGAACGCGCTGCTGCCGCTGGTCGCGCCGCTGATCTCGGGCCACTCCGACCTGGCGATCGGCTCCCGGCTCGACCGCTCGGCGCGGGTGGTGCGCGGCGCCAAGCGCGAGTTCGTCTCCCGCGCCTACAACCTGCTGCTGCGCCGCTCGCTCGCCGCCCGGTTCTCCGACGCGCAGTGCGGGTTCAAGGCGATCCGCAAGGACGTCGCCGACCGGCTGCTGCCGCTGGTGGAGGACACCGGCTGGTTCTTCGACACCGAGCTGCTGGTGGTCGCCGAGCGGGCCGGCCTCCGCATCCACGAGGTGCCGGTGGACTGGGTGGACGACCCGGACAGCAGCGTCGACATCGTGCGCACCGCGGCCGAGGACCTCAAGGGCATGTGGCGGGTGGGCAGGGCACTGGCCGCCGGCGCCCTGCCGCTCGACCGGCTGCGCCGCCCCTTCGGCGACGACCCGCGCGACCGGGCGCTCGACGTGCCGCGCGGCCTTGCCCGCCAACTGGTGGGCTTCGCCGTGGTCGGGGTGCTCAGCACGCTCTGCTACCTGCTGCTCTACTCGCTGCTGCGGCTCGGCATGGGCGCCCAACTCGCCAACGCCCTGGCGCTGCTGCTCTCCGCCGTCGGCAACACGGCCGCCAACCGCCGGCTGACGTTCGGCGTGCGGGGGCGGGCGCACGCCGTCCGGCACCAGGCGCGCGGCCTGGTCGTCTTCGGCATCGGGCTGGCCCTGACCAGCGGCTCGCTGGCGGCGCTCGACGCGCTGGCCGACGCGCCCTCGCACGGCACCGAGCTGACGGTGCTGGTGGTGGCCAACCTGGTGGCGACGGTGCTGCGCTTCCTGCTGTTCCGCGCCTGGATCTTCCGCACGGCCGCCCGGGCCGAACCCCCGAGGATCCCCGTCGTCCCACTCGCCCGCCTCGATGACGACCGGAGCCCGAGGAGCACGTCATGACCACAGGCACCACTGGCACCACTGGCACCACGACCTGGTTGGCCCCCGACCGCCGCCCCACGACCGGCGCGCACGCGGCGCGCGCCTGGCGCGGTCGCGTGGACGACCCGCGCTGGGCGCGCCCCGCACTCCTCGCGCTGCTGGCGCTGACGGCCGTGCTGTACGTGTGGAACCTCGGCGCCTCCGGCTACGCCAACTCCTTCTACTCCGCGGCGGCGCAGGCCGGCGGCAGCGACTGGAAGGCGTTCTTCTTCGGCTCGCTCGACGCGTCGAACGCGATCACCGTGGACAAGCCGCCGGCCGCGCTCTGGCCGATGGGGCTCTCGGTGCGGATCTTCGGGCTGAGCTCCTGGGCGATCCTGCTCCCCGAGGCGCTGATGGGCGTGGCCACGGTGGCGGTGCTCCACGCGGCGGTGCGGCGCGCGTTCTCCCCGGCCGCCGGACTGATCGCCGGCCTGGTGCTCGCGGTGACGCCCGTCGCGGCGCTGATGTTCCGGTTCAACAACCCCGACGCGCTGCTCTGCCTGCTGATGGTCGCGGCGGTCTACTGCGTGCTGCGCGCGCTGGAGCACGCGCGGACCAGGTGGCTGCTGCTGGCCGGCGTCGCGTTCGGACTGGCGTTCCTGACCAAGACGCTCCAGGCGTTCCTGATCCTGCCGCCGCTGGCCCTGGTGTACGCGGTCTGCGCCCCGACCAGGCCGCTCCGACGGATCGGGCAACTCGCCCTGGGCGGCGTCGCGTTGCTGCTGTCCGCCGGCTGGTGGGTGGCGATCGTCGAACTGTGGCCGGCATCGTCACGGCCGTACGTCGGCGGCTCCCAGGACAACAGCTTCCTCGAACTCACCCTCGGCTACAACGGGTTGGGCCGGATCACCGGCGACGAGACCGGCAGCGTCGGCGGTGGCGGCGGAGGCGGAGGCGGCAGCTGGGGTGAGACGGGCCTGTTCCGGCTGTTCGACGGCTCGATGGGCGGCCAGATCTCCTGGCTGCTGCCGGCGGCCTTCCTGCTGCTCGCCGCCGGCCTGGTGGTGACGGCCCGCGCCCCGCGCACGGACCGCCGGCGGGCCGCGTTCCTGGCCTGGGGCGGGGCGCTGCTCTTCACGTTCGTCACGTTCAGCTTCATGAGCGGGATCTTCCACGAGTACTACAACGTGGCGCTGGCCCCCTATGTCGCGGCGCTGGTCGGCATGGGCGCGACGACGCTGTGGTCCCTGCGGGGCCGGCCGTGGGCCGCCGCGACGCTGGCCGCCGTGGTGGCGGTGACGGCCGGCTGGTCGTACGTCCTGCTCGGGCGGAGCCCCGAGTGGCACCCGTGGCTGCGATGGGTCGTGCTGCTGGCCGGCCTGGCGGCCGCCGCGGCCCTGCTGCCGCTCGGCAGGCCGCGCGGCCGTGGCCTGCCGGTCGCGGTGGCGGCGACGGCGCTGTGCGCCGTCCTGGCCGGCCCCGTCGCCTACACCCTGGGCACCATCGGCCAACCCCACACCGGCTCCATCGTGACCGCGGGCCCGACCGTCACGTCGGGCTTCGGCGGCGGTGGCGGGCCGGGTGGCGGGCCGGGCGGTTTCCGCTTCCAGCCTCCGGGCGGCGGCCAGCCGGGCCAGACCGGCCAGCCGCCGGCCACGGGGCGGAGCCCAGGCGCGGGCGGCGGGCTCCTCGACGGAGCCGAGGTCGACGACGAGACGCGAACCCTGCTGTCGGCCGACGCCGACCAGTACCGCTGGATCGCCGCGACCACCGGCGCCCAGAACGCGGCCAGCTACCAACTCGCCACGGAATCCCCGGTGATGGCCCTCGGCGGCTTCAACGGCACCGACCCGTCGCCCACGTTGGAGGAGTTCGTGACGTACGTGGAGCGTGGCGACATCCACTACTTCGTCGGCGGGGGCGGAGGGATGGGGATGGGGATGGGCCAGGACGGCACGTCCGGGGAGATCGCCGCCTGGGTGGAGGCGAACTTCCCGGCGACGGTGGTGGGAGGGGTGACGCTCTACGACCTGACGGCTACCGCCTGACGGGCCCCGGGGGGGTCTCCCCCACCCACCCGCCCTGTCTTCCGCGCTCCGCGCGAGCGGAGCCCCGGCGGGCCCACTCCACCCCGGCGGCTGCGCCGCGCCTCGCGCGGTTTTTCCCCCGCCCACCCGCCCTTGTTCCGCGCTTCGCGCGGGTGGGCCCTGGCGGGCCGGGGCTGGCCGGCGGCGGGTGCGGCGCCGGGGCAGGGTGCCCTGCGGCTTGCCGGGGGTTTTCCCCGCCCGCCCGCCCTTTGTTCCGCGCTTCGCGCGGTGGGGGCCCGGCCGGGGGCCGAGGGC
>NZ_BAAGPR010000175.1:0-10101 GCF_054783955.1 Streptomyces mayteni
GGCTCCACACCTACAATCACCACCGCGGACACACCGCACTCGCAGGCCAACCACCCGCCAGCCGCGTCCCCAACCTCACAGGGCAATACACCTAGGGGTTGAGCAGCCGGGAGCCACCGACCGGGAGGTCCCACAGGTCGTCGGCGCGCCGCCCCGCCGCCCGCCAGGCGGCGCGCACCCTGGTCAGCGGCTGGAGTGGCGGCTCGGCCGAGAGCGCGAAGGCGGCCCAGTGCATCGGCGCCATCCGGGCCGCGCCGACGTCGCGGCAGGCCCGCACCGCCTCCTCCGGGTCGGTGTGCACGGACCGCAGCAGCCAGGGCGGGTCGTAGGCGCCGATGGGCAGCAGCGCGACGTCGATGCCGGGGAACCGGTCGCCGATCTCCGCGAACCAGTGGCCGTAGCCGGTGTCCCCGGCGAAGTAGATCCGGCGGCCGGCCCGGTCGGTGAGAAGCCAGCCTCCCCACAGCGTGCGGCAGGTGTCGGTCAGGGTCCGCTTGGACCAGTGGTGGGCCGGCACGAAGTCGAGGCGGACGGCGCCGCCCGGCGCGGGCAGTTCGACGGCCTCCCACCAGTCGAGCTCGGTGATCCGGCGGAACCGCCGGCGCCGGCACCAGGCGCCGAGCCCGGCCGGCACGAACAGCGGAGTGTCCCTGGGCAGCCGCCTGAGGGTCGGCGCGTCGAGGTGGTCGTAGTGGTTGTGGGAGATCAGCACGGCGTCGATCGGCGGCAGGTCGTCCCAGGCCACGCCGACCGGGGTCAGCCGGGCCGGGGTGGCCAGGATCCGGCGCGACCAGACCGGGTCGGTCAGCACGGTGAGGCCGCCGATCCTGATGACCCAGCTGGCGTGCCCGGCCCAGGTCAGGGCGACGGTGTGGGCGTCGGCGGCGGGCAGCGGCGCCGGGCGGTACGGCAGGGCCGCCGCTTCGCGCAGCGCGGCGGACGAGGGTCGCAGGGCGCCGAGCCGCAGGGCCCGGGCGAACGGCCGCACCCCGGGCAGCGAGGACGTGAGCCGGTCGGTGAAGTCACGCGGCCAGCGGCGGCGCTCGAACAACGGCCGTGGCTCGGCGAGCGGCGGCCGGCCGGCTCCGGCGGGGGGCTCGGTCCGTTCCGTCATAAGGACCAGATCAGCACGCGCCCCCCGGGCGGCAATCCAGCGCGCCGAGCGGCTGGCCCATACCGGTGAACGCGTCCGCATTTCGGAATGGTCTTGCTCGGAATGCGAGACGCGCGGCAGGGTGGTGACATGTCGGAAGCCGTGTACACCCATGGACACCACGAATCCGTGCTGCGGTCCCACCGCTGGCGCACCGCGGAGAACTCCGCCGCCTATCTGCTGCCCGAGCTGAGCCCCGGGCTGACGCTGCTCGAGGTCGGCTGCGGCCCCGGCACCCTGACCGCGGACCTCGCGGCCCGGGTGGCCCCCGGCGAGGTCACGGCGGTCGACCGGGCGGCGGGCATCCTGGACGACGCCCGCGCCGAGGCGGAGTCCCGTGGCCTGACGAACGTCCGGTTCACCACGGCGGACGTGCACGCGCTCGACTTCCCCGACGACTCCTTCGACGTGGTCCACGCCCACCAGGTGCTCCAGCACGTCGCCGACCCGGTCCAGGCGCTGCGCGAGATGCGGCGGGTCTGCCGCCCCGGCGGCGTGGTCGCCGTCCGGGACGTGGACTACGGGGCGATGACGTGGTTCCCCGAACTGCCGGGCCTCGGCGAGTGGCTTGAGCTCTACCGGCGGGTCGCCAGGGCCAACGGCGGCGAGCCGGACGCGGGCCGGCGGCTGCTGTCCTGGGCCCACGCGGCCGGCTTCGCCGACGTCCGCGCCTCCGCCACCGTCTGGTGCTTCGCGTCCCCCGAGGAGCGCGCCTGGTGGGGCGGCCTGTGGGCGGAGCGGACCACCTCCTCCGCCTTCGCCGCCTCGGCCGTGGCCGGCGGCCACGCCACCGAGGCCCGGCTGGCCGAGCTGGCCGACGCCTGGCGGGCGCTGGTCACCGCCGACGACGGCTGGCTGGCCACCCTGCACGGCGAGCTGCTGTGCCGGGTGCCGTGACGGCGCCGGCCGGCCCGGGCGGCGGCCGGAGCAGTCGGCGGGCGTACCAGGCGGCGGCGTGGAGCAGCAGGGCGACGGCGAACGCGGCCCCCGCCCGCTTGGCGAGGCCGGTCAGCACGCCTTCGGCGAAGGAGCCCCAGGGCGCCCTGACGGTCTCGGAGGGATAGCTGGTCGAGGTGGTGCCGTCGTCGGAGGTCTCGGTGATCGGCCGCGCGTAGTCCACCTCGACGGTGTGGCGGTACGCCTCGACGTCGGCGGGGAGCCCGGCGGCGCCGCCCAAGTCGGCGGCCAGCACCAGCAGCGCCACGTCGATCAGCGGCGGGCCACCGGCGGGCGCCTCGCCAGCGTCGCGCGCCCTGGCGCGGCGCCGCCACCCGTACCTGGCGAGCGCCGCCAGGCCGAGGGCGGTGCTCGCGTACTGGAGGAGCCGGGCGACGGTCAGCCCGCCCATCACCTCGGCGCGCAGCGGGTCGAGCCTGGCGACCAGATACCCGTCGCCGTGGGTGAGGGCGTCCCAGGCCAGATGGGTGGCGATGCCGATCAGCGCGGAGAGCACCAGCCACGGGAGGCCGCGCGCCCCGGCCCCGGCCCCGGCCCCGGCCCCGGGCTCGGGCTCGGGCTCGGGCTCGGGCTCCGCCGGGCGGAGGCCGGCGGGCAGCACCGCCGCGACGGGGCGCCGCAGCAGCCGGAGGACGGCGACCAAGCCGAGGGCCGCGGGCAGGTTGACCAGGAGACCGGTCAGCGGCGCGTGTGTCTCGGTGGGGTTGAGCAGCGGCTCGTACCAGCGCGGCCCCGACGCGGACACCCCGAGCACGGAAAGGAAGTACGGGACGTCGGGCGCCACGGCCCCGGCGACCAGGGCCGTGGGCACGAACGGGCGGCGCAGCAGCGGCAGTACCGCGGCGGGGTGGGACAACGTGAACGGCACGCCACCGCCCTCTCGGCTCGACCGGGGTTCTCCACGGCACGCGGGGACGGCGGCGCGCGGAGACGGAACGCGCACGAGAGTATTCATCCAACCTGACTATTGCAACCCGCGGCGGCGCACCCCCTGCCAGCACGCGGTGGCCGCCGCCGCGAGCGGCAGGGCGAGGAGCATGGCGAGGAAGGGGCGGAGGTCGAGCCAGGCGTCCGCGTACGCCCTGCCGAGCAGCGCGGGCGAGGCCAGCGCCATCGCGCCCAGCTCCAGGAGCCCGGAGGACCGCCGGCGCAGGGCGAGCACCATCCCGGAGGCGACGAGGACCAGCAGCGGCCAGGCGCCGTAGTCCGTGGTGACGACGAACCCGCCGGTGCCGACGGCGACCAGCGGGAGCCAGCCGACGCCCGCCATGACCCCGGCGGCGGCCGAGAGGCCGGGATCCGCGCGCCGGTCCGGCGGGCAGGCCAGCACCACGCCGAGCGTCAGCAGCGCGGCCACCGGCACCACCACTCCCCCGCCGCGCGTCGGCTCCACGAGGCCCCACAGCGCGACCGAGCCGAGCAGCCCGCAGCCGGCCGCCACCACGCCCGCCGCCCACCGGCCGGTGAGCGCGACGACGGCGCCGACGCACACCAGCAGCGCGCACCCCAGCCACAGCCCCCACCCGAAACCCGTCGTGGAGAGCTGGACCCACGCCGGGGTCGGCGAGACGACGAACCCGGTGTACCAGCCGGTCAGTTCGAGGCCGGCCACCACGGCGGCGGCCGCCAGCGCGAACGGGGCGGCCACGGCGAACAGCCGCCCGCCGCGCGACGCCGAGTCGAGCCCGAGTCGCACCCGCACCGCGTGCGCGGCCAGGTCGGCGTCCGCCCGCCACCTGGCGGCGCGCGGCAGGCCCGCCGTCATCTCCCGGTGGGTGGTCGCGATCTCCGGCCCGTGGGCCGCCCGGTAGCCGGCCGGATAGAGGCGGATCAGGCGGATCAGCCGATCCGTCATGTCGGTGTCACGGCGGCGCCGCCCAACCCCAGCCGGCGCTTGGCCTCCCTGGCCGTCGCGGCCATCCGCTCGGCCTCGGCCGCCAGCCGCTCCCGCCCCCGCGGGGTGAGGGCGAAGGTGCGGCGCGCCCGCCCGTCCACCACCTCCTCGCGCTCCACCCGGATCAGCCCCTCCGCCAGCAGCCGGTCGAGGGCCCCGTAGAGCGCGCCGGTGCGCGGCACCACCCGGCCGTCGGTCATGGACCTGACCTCCTGGGCGATGGCGTACCCGTGACGCGGCTCGTTCGCCAGGGCCGTCAACAGCAGCAGGGCGAACTCCCGCAACTCGCGCTCACTCATGCCGACAGACTATTCCGCGCGACGGAACAAGGCCCCGCCCACCCCGCCCACCCCGCCGACCGGGTCGGCGGGGTGGGCGGGCGCCGGGGGGACCGGCGTTACGGGACGACCACCGTCTTGCGGCCGATGCCGTCCGCGAACTGGCGCATCGCCTGCGGGTACTCCGCCAGCGGCAGGCGGTCGGTGATGAAGACCTCCGGGTCGAGGATGCCGGTCGCGAACAGCTCGGCGGCGCGCTCGTAGCTGTGCAGCACCGCCATCGACCCGGTGATGGTGATCTCCTGGTTGTAGATCTTGTACGGCTCGATCGTCGCCCGCGCCGCGTAGTCCGCGACGCCGAACTGGAGGAAGGTGCCGGCCTTCGCCACCCGGCCGAGGCCGTCCTGGATGGCGGCCGCGTTGCCGGTGGCGTCGATGACGACGTCCCAGCCCTGCGGCCGGTCGAGTTCGTCGGCCGACGCGGCCGCGCCCGTGCAGCCGAGGACGAAGGCGGTGGCCAGCCGGTCGGGGTTGACGTCGACGACGTCGACCCCGCTGGCGCCGGTGCGCTTGGCCAGCTCCAGCATCATCAGCCCCATGGTGCCGGCGCCGTAGATCAACACCCGGGCGCCCAGCGTGGAGCGCAGCACGTCGTAGCCGCGGATCGCGCAGGACAGCGGCTCGATCAGCGCCGCGTCCTGGACCCGGACGTGCTCGGGCAGCACCACGCAGTTGGCGGCCGGCGCCACCGCGAACTCGGCCGCGCCGCCCGGCATCGAGACGCCGATCGCCTGCCACCGGTCGCACAGGTTGGCGTGCCCGTTGCGGCAGTAGCGGCACTCGTGGCAGTAGAGGGAGGGGTCGACGGCGACCAGGTCGCCGATCGCCAGTTCCGCGACGTCCTTGCCGAGCGCCACGATCTCGCCGGCGAACTCGTGCCCCGGCACGATCGGCAGGCGGGGCGCGAACTCGCCCTGGAGGATGTGCAGATCCGTCCCGCACAGGCCGCAGGCGGCGACCCCGACGACGACTTCGCGGGGGCCCGGGGTCGGGTCGGGAACCTCGGTCACGCTGATCGTCCCGACGGACTCGATCAGGGCGGCTTTCACTTGACTGCTCCTAGTGACAGGCCCTGGACCAACTTGTCCTGGGCGGCGAAGCCGGCGGCGAGCACCGGCAGCGAGATGGCCAGAGCGGCGGCGGAGAGCTGGGCGAGGAAGAGGCCCTGGCTCGTGACGAAGCTGGTGAGGAAGACCGGGGCGGTCTCGGCGCGCACGCCCGTCAGCACCCGGGCGAACAGCATCTCGTTCCAGCTGAAGATGAAGCAGATCAGCGACGTGGCCGCGATGCCGGGCAGGACGACGGGACCGACCACCCGGGCCAGGATCACCGGGAGCCTGGCGCCGTCGAGTTGGGCGGCCTCGATGACGGAGGCCGGCACCTCGGCGAGGAAGGACTGCATCATCCACACGGCGATCGGCAGGTTCATCGACGTGTAGAGGAGGACCAGCAGCCAGATGTTGTCCAACATGCCGGTGTTGCGGGCGAAGAGGTAGATCGGCAGCAGGCCGGCGATGGCCGGCAGCATCTTGGTGGAGAGGAAGAAGAACAGCGCGTCCCGCCAGGCCCGCACCGGCTTGATGGCCAGCGCGTAGGCCGCCGGCAGGGCGAGCAGCAGCACCAGCAGGGTGGAGAAGACCGACGCGGTCAGGGAGTTGATCAGCGGCGGCCAGGGATCGGCGCCGCCGCTCGCGCCGAAGAACTCCCGGTAGCCGTCGAGGGTGAGCGGCGCGAGGAACGCCGGCGGGTTGCTGGCGGCGTCCGCCTCGGAGTGGAACGAGGTCAGCGCCATCCAGGCGACCGGCAGGAAGAAGACCAGACCGGCGAGCCAGGCGAGCGGCCCGAGGGCGCGGGACCTGAGCGTCCTCCTGGTCGGCCTGGTCATGGTCGTCGTGCTCATGGTCGTCGTGCTCATGCTCGACGTGCTCATGCTCGGCTGCCCTCCTCGCGGAACAGGGAGGACACCACGCGCAGCGCGAACGTGGCGAGGATCAGCGAGCCGATGACGACGAGCACGCCGGCCGCCGAGGCCACCCCGTAGTCCTGGGCCTGGGTGAACTCCTGGTGGATGACGTAGGGGAGGTTGGCGGTGCCGAGCCCGCCCGCGGTGATGGTGAACACGGCGTCGAAGTGCTGGACGATGTAGATCGAGCCGAGCAGGCCGCCGAGTTCGAGGTAGCGGCGCAGGTGCGGCAGGGTGAGGTAGCGGAAGATCTGCCAGTCGCCCGCGCCGTCGATGCGGGCGGCCTCGGCGAGTTCCAGCGGCCGGCTCTGGAGTCCGGCCAGCAGGATCAGCATCATGAACGGCGTCCACTGCCAGATCAGGGCGACCTCGACGGCGATCAGCGGCATGTCCGAGATCCAGTCGGGCTGCGGCGCGGTGAAGCCGAACAGGTCGCCGAACCGCGCCAACAGGCCGTTGAGCAGCCCGTACTCGGGGTTGAACAGCACGTGCTTCCAGAGCAGGGCGGCCGCGATCGGCACGATCAGGAACGGCGCGATGGTCATGGTGCGCACCACCGCCCGGCCGCGGAACCTCCGGTCGAGCAGCAGGGCGAGGCCGAGGCCGAGCGCCAGGCTGACGAGGACCACGGTGGCGGTGAGCAGCGCGGTGGTGGTGACCGAGGAGCGCAGGTCGGAGTCGCTCAGCACGGTCGAGTAGTTGTCGAAGCCGGTGAAGCCCCGGTCGTCGGGGTAGAGCGCGTTCCACTCGAAGAGGGAGATCACCAGGGTTGCCACGAAGGGCAGTTGGGTGACGGCGATCATGAAGACGAGGGCGGGCAGCAGCGGCGCCCTGGTGGCCCAGGCGCGGGCCCTGCCGGGCTTGGCCCGGGGCGGCGGCACGACCGGCGTCCGGTCCGCCGCCCGGGTCGCGGGTGGGGTGACGGTGTCGCTCATCGGTTCTGGTACTCCTCCGCGACGTCCTCGGCCATCCGCTGCGCGTTCTCCAGCGCGTCGGCCACGCTCTGCTGGCCGGCGATGGCCGAGCTGATCTCCTGCGAGACGCGGGTGCCGAGGTCGGCGAACTCGGGGATGGTGACGAACTGGACGCCGGGCGCCGGGCGTTCCTGCACACCGGGGTTGATCGGGTCGGCCTCGGCGATGGCGTCCCTGGTCACCTCGTAGAACGCGGCCGCGGCCTCCTGGTAGCGCGGTTCTTCGTAGGTCGAGGAGCGCTTGCCGGCCGGCACGTTCTCCCAGCCGAAGGTCTCGCCGACCAGTTCCTCGTACTCGCGGCCCGAGGCCCAGGAGATGAACTCCCAGGCGGCGTCGGCGTTTCCGGAGGCGCGCTGGATGCCCCAGGCCCAGGTGTAGAGCCAGCCGGAGCTGTCGGTCCGCTCGACCGGGGCCGGTACATAGCCGATGGAGCCGGCCACCGGCGAGTCCTCGGCCTCCAGGGAACCGGCGCCCGCGGTGGCGTCGTACCACATGGCGGCGTTGCCCTGGACCATGTTGTTCAGGCACTCGGCGTAGCCGGCCTGGGCGGCACCCGACTCGCCGTGCTCGCGGACCAGGTTCACGTAGAACTCGGTGGCCTCGACGAACTCGGGCGAGTCGAGGCCGGCCTGCCAGTCGGCGTCGAACCAGGTGCCGCCGAAGGTGTTGACGACGGTGGTCAGCGGGGCGATCACCTCACCCCAACCGGGCAGCCCGCGCAGGCAGATGCCGGCCATCTCCGGCTCGGCCTCCTCCACCTGGGCGGCGAGGTCGGCGACCTCGGTCCAGGTGGGACGCTCCGGCATGGCCAGGCCGTGCTCCTCGAACACGTCGGTGCGGTACATGAGGAACGAGGACTCGCCGTAGAACGGCTGGGCGTACAGCTGGCCGTCCTCGCCGGTGAGGGAGAGGTTGATGGGTTCGAGGACGTCGTCGACGGCGTAGTCGGCGTCGGCCTCGACGTACTCGTCGAGGGAGTGCAGCCACTCGTTGCGGGAGAAGATCGGCGTCTCGTAGTTGCTGATCGTCGCCACGTCGTACTGGCCCGACTGGTTGGCGAAGTCGCGGCTGATGGTGTCTCTGACCTCGTTCTCCGGCAGCACGGTGAAGTTGACCTCGATGCCGGTCTCCTCGGTGAAGTGCTCCGCGGTGAGCTCCTGGAGCTGGGTCATCTGCGGGTTGTTGACCATCAGCACGTTGATGCTGTCGCCGTCGTCCGAGGAGCTGCTGCCCCCGGCTCCGGCACAGGCGGCCAGCAGGGTCAGCGCCGCCGTACTGGCGGCGAGGGCGTGCGCGGTGCGTCGGCTCTGACTGGTGCGCATGGGGGGCTCCTCGGTGGGTCGGTGGTTCGTCGGTGCGTCGTGTCGGGGGCCGGGCGTGGACGTGGGTGTGGCTGTGGGAGTGGGCGTGCGGGATCGTGCCGGCGGCCCGGCCGGGCGGTGGTGTTCGGTCGGGGTCGGGTCAGACCCGGATGACCTGGGGGCCCTGGAGCGAGTAGCGATGGGCCTCGGCCGAGCTGAGGTTGGTGCTGGTGACGATCACGTCGAGGTCGTGGATGTCGGCGAAGCGGCAGAAGCCGGCGGCGCCGAACTTGGTGTGGATGCCGGCGAACACCCGCCGTCTGGAGGCGAGTACGGCCTGCCGTTTGACCTCGCTGACGGCCGGGTCAGGGGTGGTCAGGCCGTGGGTGCGGGAGATGCCGTTGGCGCCGATGAACGCCAGGTCGATGACGAAGCCGGCGAGCATCCTGGCGGTCCAGTGGTCGACGGTGGCGAGGGTGCCGCCGCGCACCCGGCCGCCGAGCAGCAGCACCGTGAAGCCGTCGACGGCGGCGAGTTGGCCGGCGACCGCGAGCGAGGCGGTGACCACGGTGAGCTGGCGGTCCCGCGGCAGGTTCTCGGCGATGAGCTGGGGGGTGAAGCCCTCGTCGATGAACACGGTCTCGGCCTCGCCGGTGAGCTCGGCCGCCGCGGTGGCTATCCGCCGCTTCTCGGGCACGTGCCGGGTGGCCCGCAGCGCGAGGGTCGTCTCGAATCCCGCGCTCTCCACGGGGTAGGCACCGCCGTGGGTACGGCGTAACAGGCCGTGCGCCTCCAGCACCCGCAGGTCGCGGCGGACGGTCTCCTTGGCCACGCCGAGTTCCCTCGCGAGGTCGGTGACCTCGACGGAGCCGGCCCGCCGTGCCGCACCCACGATGGCACGCTGACGCTCCTCCGCGGACATGCCTGCCTCCCCGCAGCCGGTCCGACTCTGTCTTCACGTATGCCCGATTGGGCCCGCACGGAGAGTTCTACCGCCGTGGTACGGGTCTGAACAGTCATGAGGTAGGGATGATCCCGCCCGAATGTGACCGTTTGACGAAGGCGCGGCCCGGGCACGGCACAAGCCGCTGAGCGGCCCTTACGGCCCGCCGGCCGCCGAACGCCGCCCTGGGACGCGGGCCCGCCTCCGGGCCGTCGATGCCCGTTCGACGCCCGTTCCCGTCCGGCGGACGGCCCGGAGGCGGGCCGCCCACCCGGGCAGGTCGTCAGGACGGCCGCATGCGGAACTCGTACTGTTCGGGGAGCGGGTCGTCGGTGAGTGCCGCCCAGGTCTCGGTCAGTGCCTCGTCGCCCTCCCGCAGGTCGGCCACCTCGAAGCCGGCCTCGAAGACCGCCCGGGCCGCGTCGGGTTGGCCGAGGGCCAGCAGGACGCGGCTCTCCAGGAGCCGGAATCGGCCGGCGGCGCGGACCGCCGCCAGCAGCCGGGCGAGGGCGCGGCGCGCGTCGTCGGCCCGGCCGGCGGCGACCAGCGCCGCCACCGCCTCCCTGGCGAGCGCGGCC
>NZ_BAAGPR010000176.1:0-9987 GCF_054783955.1 Streptomyces mayteni
GGCATCGGCGGAGCCGCGAGGAGCGGTGCGGAGGACGAGGCGGACGCCGGCGGCGGGGAGGGCGCGGCGGGCACCGCGGAGGGCACGGCGGCGGGGGCGGGGGCGCGGCCCTGTCTGGCCTCGATGAGGGCGACCGCGGCCGGCGGCAGCCAGGCCGAGGCGCTGCCGCCGTCGTCGCTGACGGCGAAGAGGTGGGGGGCCAGCTCGGCCTGGAGGTCGGCCGGGGAAGGCCGCTCCTCCGCCTTGTGGGCCATCAGCGACTCGATCATCGGCCGCAGCTCGTCGGGCAGCCCGGACAGGTCGGGCCGCTCGCGCAGCAGCATGAACACCGTCTCGACCGGGTTGGCCCCGTGGTAGGGCGGGTGCCCGGTGGCGGCGAAGACCAGGGTGGAGGCGAGCGAGAAGACGTCGCTCGCGCCGTTGACGCTGCGCGAGTCCCGAGCCTGCTCGGGCGACATGTAGGCGGGGGTGCCAACCGCCACGTTGGTCATGGTCAGGCGGGTGTTGGAGACGCCGGAGGCGATGCCGAAGTCGATCACCCGGGGGCCGTCCTCGGAGACCAGCACGTTGGACGGCTTCATGTCCCGGTGGACCAGGCCCGCACCGTGGATGGACTGCAGCGCCTCGGCGATGCCGGCCGCCAGCCAGCGCACGGCGGGCACCGGCAGCGGGCCGCACTCGTTGACGATCTCCTCGAGCGAGGGGGCCGGCACGTAGGCGGTGGCCAGCCAGGGCACGGCGGCGCGCGGGTCGGCGTCGACCACGGCCGCGGTGTAGAAGCCGGAGACGGCCCGCGCCGCCTCCACCTCACGCGTGAAGCGCACCCGGAACAGCTGGTCCTCGGCGAGCTCGCTGCGCACCGTCTTGATGGCCACCCGCCGCCCGGACGCCGACCGGGCCAGGTACACCAGGCCCATGCCACCGGCGCCCAGCCGGCCGAGCACCTCGAACGGCCCGATCCGCCGCGGATCGTGCTGCGTCAGCTGCTCCACCACGTGCCTGACACCTCCCCGTCCTGGCGCCACTCCGCCGCCCTACGCAGCATCTCATTGCCCGCTGACACCTGCGGACCTCCGGGACGATTCTTCCCCCCGCGAGTGGCCGTGGCGAACCCGGGGCCTGGATTGAGCTATCTGTCATGAAATATCCAGAGCCGCCCCCCATTCGGCGGCGATCAAATCGCGCCGTGATCGCGCGTAGATAAGCTGACTTGCATGACAGGACAGGTAACGACCGTTGACGGCCGGGTCGCCGGCCGCAGAGGTCAGGCAACGCGGCAGAAGCTCCTCGACTGCCTGGGCAAGATGCTGGGGTCCGCCCCCTACCGCGACGTCAAGGTGATCGACGTAGCTCGCAAAGCGGGCACCTCGCCGGCCACTTTCTACCAGTACTTCCCGGATGTCGAAGCCGCCGTGCTGGAGATCGCCGAGGAGACGCTGCGCGAGAGCGCCGGCCTCGCCGAGCTCGTCGAGGGCCGCTCCTGGGCGGGCAAGGCCGGCTGGCGGACCGCGGAGGACCTGGTGGACGGCTTCGTCGCCTTCTGGCGCAAACACGACGCCATCCTGCGGGTCATCGACCTCGGCGCGGCCGAGGGCGACCGCCGGTTCGTCCGGATCAGGACCCGGGTGCAGGGGGCGGTCGCGAAGCCGCTCGCGGACTCCATCGACGAGCTGCGCACGCGCGGGCGCGCGACGGAGCAGACCGCGCCCCCGGTGGCGCTGGCCGGCTCGCTCGTCACGATGCTGGCCGCCGTCACCGCCCAGCCCAAGAGTCTCCAGGCGCTCGGCGCCAAACAGGCCGACCTCCGGCCCGCGCTGGCGCTGCTCCTCTACCTCGGCGTCACCGGCCGCAAGCCGACCACCAGGTAGCCCGCCGGGTAGTCCGCCAGGTCGACCATCGGGGCTCCGTTCGGGGCGACCGTCGGGTGGACCACCAGGCAGCGGTAGCCGCGGGCACGACGCGGGCGACGCCGCCCGGCCCCTGTCTCCGGGCCGGCGCGCCCCGCCGCGCGCACCGCGCCGGACACCCTCTGTCAGCCCTCCGACCGGCTGCGTATGCTCGTCGCCATGCCGCAGCCGCCCCGCGAACCGGGCCCCACCACCACTCCCGTGCACGTCATCGGCGCAGGCCCGGGTGGCCTCGCCGTCGCCGCCGCGCTCGGGCGCCGCGGGGTGCGCACCGTCGTCCTGGAGAAGTCGAACGACGTGGGCGCCGCCTGGCGCGGCCACTACGACCGGCTGCGGCTGCACACCACCAGGCGCTGGTCCTCGCTGCCCGGGCTGCGCATCCCGCGCTCCGCGGGCCGCTGGGTCCGCAGGGACGACTTCGTCCGCTATCTGGAGCGGTACGCCAAGCACCACGGGATCGACCTCGCCCACGGCGTCGAGGTCTCCCAGATATCCCGCGACCCCGAAGGCGAGGGCTGGCTCCTGGAGGCCAACGGCGGCCGCGTGCTGCGCGCCCCCGCCGTGGTCGTGGCCACCGGCTACAACCACACCCCGCTGCTCCCCGACTGGCCGGGCGTCGAGGGTTTCACCGGCCGGCTGCTGCACGCCGGCGACTACCGCGCGCCCGAGCCGTTCGCCGGCCAGCACGTGCTGGTGGTCGGCGTCGGCAACACCGGCGCCGAGATAGCCGCCGACCTGGCCTTCGGCGGCGCGGAGCGGGTGGCGCTCGCGATCCGCACCGTCCCGCACATCGTGCGCCGCTCCACCCTCGGCTGGCCGTCCCAGGCCAGCGCCGTCCTGGTGCGCCGGCTGCCGGTCGGCCTGGTGGACCGGCTCTCCCGGCCGATCGAGCGCTCCCTACCCGACCTCACCCGCTACGGGCTGCCCCGCCCGAGGACCGGCCTCTACTCCCGGGTGCGCGAGGGCGCCATCCCGGTGCAGGACGTCGGCCTCGTCAAGGCGGTCAGGAAGCGCCTGGTCCACCCGGTGGCCGCGGTCGTCTCGTTCGACGGCGCCGCCGTCAACCTGGCGGACGGCACCAGCGTCACCCCCGACACGGTGATCGCCGCCACCGGATACCGGCGCGGCCTCGAACCGCTGGTCGGCCACCTCGGCCTGCTGGACGGCAGAGGAAGACCCCTGGTGCACGGTAGACAGAGCCACCCGGCCGCGCCCGGGCTCCACTTCACCGGATTCACCAACCCCATCAGCGGCATGCTCCGCGAACTCGCCAGGGACGCCGAGAAGATCGCCGCCGCCGTCGCCAGGCGACTCTGACCCGGCCGCCGCCTCCGCCGGCACCCACCGCCACCGCCACCGCCCACCCGGCGCCGCCGGGACTCGGGCGCCCCTCCCCTGGTGGGAAGGGGCGCCAGCCGGTGATCCGCACTCGTCGAGGTCGGCCCACGACCGGGACGACGACCTCGACGTCCCCTCGCAACGCATCACCCCGCACCGCCCGATCCTGCCTCCAGGGAACCGGACGGAACCTTTCCTTAGGGTGATCAAGCCAGCACGGGTCGTCAATACCTGGCCGGAACCTTCCGTTCCCGTTCCGGTTCCCGGCGCGACTCGCGCCCGTCACCCGGCGCCGAACGCGGCGCCGAACCCGGCACCGAACCCGGCACCGAACGCGGCGGCGCACAGGACAGCTCGCACCAGACGCGCTTGCCGGCACCCTCCTCCTGCCACCCCCAGCGGTCGGCGAGCAGCTCCACCAGCTCCAGACCGCGGCCCCCCGTGTCCTCCCCCTCGGCGCGCCGCGGGCGCGGGGCGCGCGCGCTGACGTCCACCACCTCGAGCCGGACCGAGCCGGCCGCCCGGACGGCGATCCGCAGCACGGCAGGACGCCCCGTGTGCACCACCGCGTTGGTGACCAGCTCCGACACCAGCAGCACCAACGTGTCGGTCTGCGACTCGTCGGGCCGCGACTCGCCGGGCCGGGCCGGACAGGACCGCCCCCGGCCCAGCTGTGCCCGCACCCATCTTCGAGCGCGGCCCACCTCCGAGGGCTCGGGGGCGACTTCCAGTTGTTGCTCCAGCTCCTGCACCGCTCACACCATCCGAACCGGCGGACCATTCGCCTTCAACCGGGGCACAACCCCGGTCTCGCACAGCATGATTGACGGGCGAGTCGGACAACAAGCGCTTCAGGAATATTCCGGCGCAAAGGAGTAAGGGACCGCCACGGTGTGCGATCCCTGAATCGTTACTCCTTCGAACAGCGGCAGCACGAAAGCGGCGGCACGACAGGGCTGCCCGCCCCCGACTACGCCGGCAGCGAGGCGTCCGCGCCGCCCACCGCGGACTCCAGGTCCGGGTAGCAGTCGAAGAGCCGACGCACGCCGAGCGCCGCGAGCACCCGGTTCACGTGCGAGCCGTCCTCCGCGCCCCTGGCCGGCAGTATCAACCGCAGCTCGCCGGCGCACGACCGCATCAGCCGGCGCGCCGCCACCAGGACCCCGACGCCACTCGAATCGCAGAACAGCACCTCGGACAGGTCGAGCACCAGGTGCCGGCGCCCGTCCGCCACCGCGTCGTGCACGCGCTGCCTGACGCTCGGCGAGGTGGCCAGGTCGAGCTCGCCGACCACCCGCAGCACGGTCCACTCACCCCGCTGTTCTCCCCGCATCTTCAACGTCACCCGCGTGCAGCCCTTCTGTGCTCGCCCACTCGTCCACCGCCTGCCGTGCCGGCGCCGGAGGCCGGGAACGCCCGGCCCACTCTAAGTGCGCCACTGCCCACTTTCCGGAGGCCCACGCGTCATATGCCAACGCGCATGTGCCGGGAACCCGCCATTCGGCCACCCGAAAGAGGGAAGCTCTGACGAGAACCCCACCTCGGGCGCGCTGTTCCACGCCCGAGGGGCGCGCCCGAACGCCACCGCGCACTACATTTGACGCGACGCCGGGGTCCGAGGTTGTTCGCCGCACGGGATTCGCCGCGCGGGACGGGCTGTGTGGGCCGAGAGGGGGGGTTGCCGGATGGCGCACGAGACGCCGCCACTGTGGGACCGCGACATGCGTCGCCGGCTCCAGCGCGGCGAGGCCGCCGCCCTCGCCGAACTCTACGACCGGTTCGCCTCGCTGGCCTACGGGATCGCCCAACGCGTCCTGGACGACGAGGAGTTCGTCGCCGGCGTGACCCACGACGTGTTCGCCAGGCTGTGGGAGCACCCGCTGGACTTCGACCCGGAGCGCGGCCCGATGCGGTCCTGGATAGCGGAGGAGGCCCACCGCCTCGCGGTCGACCGGCTGCGCCGCCGCCCCGGCGTCGGCCGCGACCCGGAGGAGGTGGCGGCCAAGGTCCGCGCCGCCTCCACGGCGGCCCGCGCCGACTACATCGTCACGGCCATGCCGGCGCCCCTGCGGGACGCGTTGGAGCTCACCAGGTTCCAGCGCCAGGACTGCCGGCAGATGGCGGACCGGCTCGGCATCACCGAGACCGAGGCCCGCCGCCGGCTCCGCCTCGGCCTCCAGCTGCTCTCGTCCGCCCACCGGTACACCGCCGCCCCGGCCGCCCCGGCCGCCGCCGCCGAGCCCCCGGAGGGTTCGTGACCTCCGCCCCCAGGGGCGAGTCGCTGGCGTGCGACGGCCGGTCGGCTCGCGTACCCTCGCCGCGCGACCGGGATTCCCCACCGGGGCGACCTGAGCCCGACGGCTCCCGGTCGGTCCCCCCTCGGCGACGGGAGACGAGCGAGGCCATGTCGGACGAGCGGCACGAGCGAGCGCGGCGCGAGCCGCACCCGGCCGACCACCAGGAGCTGATGTCCCTGCTGGGCGCCTGGGCCCTCGCCGCCTGCGCGCCCGACGAGGCCGAGCGCGTCGAGTCCCACCTCAACGACTGCGCGGGCTGCGCCGAGGAGGCCCTGCGGCTGCGGGACGCGGCCACGCTCCTCGAACCGCAGGGCAACCTGGACCTCGACCCGCGGCTGCGCGGCCGGGTGCTCGACGGCTGCCTCGCCCGCCGCCCGGCCTCACTGCCGGTGCCGTCCTGGGCCGCCCCGCTTGACTCGGAGGCGGCCCGCCTCGACGCGCTGCTGAACGACATCACCGAGGACGAGTGGCGCACGCCCGTCGAGCTGCGCTGGTTCGACGACGAGGGCGGCTGGCTCGACCGGACCACCACGGTCTCCGGAGTGCTCGACCATCTGCTCGCCGTGGACGGCCTGTTGGCCCGCGCCATGGGCCTGCCCGACCTGCTGCGCGAGGCCGGCGACGATCCCGTCGACCGCACCCTCGCCCGCTGGGCGGACCCGCGCCCCGCCGTCGGGACGTGGCGGCCCTGGCGCGAGCAGACCCAGGCGCTGGTCCGCGCCGCGGCCGGCGCCGGCGGCCGCACCGGTGAGCGCACGGTGGAGCGGGCGCTGCTCGGCGACGAGGACCGGCTGCCGGGCGCCGGCCCCGAACTGCCGCTCTCCGACGCGTACCTGGACCGCGCCTTCGCCTGCTGGGTGCACGCCGACGACATCGCGCGGGCCGTCGAGTACCCGTACGGCCCGCCGCTCGGGCCGCAGTTGCGGCGGCTCGTCGACCTGGCGGCGCGGCGGCTGCCGGGGAGCATCGCCAGGCGGCGCCGCGCGGGGCTCGCCGTCTCGCAGCCCCGGCTGACCACCGCCGGCAGCCCGGGCCGCACCCTCCACCTGGAGGTCGAGGGCCCGGGTGGCGGCGACTTCTACATACCGCTCGACTCGCCGGTGGCCACCGTCTCCCGCACCGCCGCCCGCGAGGCGGTGGCGCATGTGGCCGTGGACGACGTGGTCTTCTGCCAGTTGGCCGCCGGCCGCATCACCCCGGACGAGGCGGCCTCCGCGGGCGAGGGCGACGAGCTGGTGATCCACGACGTGCTGAGCGCGGCGGCCGCGCTGTCCCGGCTGTAGCGGGCGCCGCGCGCCGGCGTCAGTCGAAGACGACGGTGCGGCGGCCGTTGATCAACACCCGGCGCTCGCTGTGCCACTTGACGGCGCGGGCCAGCGCCTGGCACTCCACGTCGCGGCCGACCGCGACGAGTTGGGCCGGGGTGAGCCCGTGGCCGACGCGCTCCACCTCCTGCTCGATGATCGGGCCCTCGTCCAGCTCGGCCGTCACGTAGTGCGCGGTGGCGCCGATCAGCTTGACGCCGCGGGCGTGCGCCTGGTGGTACGGCTTGGCGCCCTTGAAGCTCGGCAGGAAGGAGTGGTGGATGTTGATGATCCGGCCGGGCAGCCGCTTGCACAGGTCGTCGGAGATCACCTGCATGTAGCGGGCGAGCACCACCAGCTCGACGTCCTCGTCCTCGACGATCCGCAGCAGCCTGGCCTCGGCCTCCGCCTTGGTGTCGGCGGTGACCGGGATGTGGTGGAACGGGACGTCGTAGGAGGCGGACAGCTCGGCGAAGTCGGTGTGGTTGGAGACGACGCCCGCGATCTCGACCGGCAGCGCGCCGATCCTGGCCCGGAACAGCAGGTCGTTGAGGCAGTGGCCGAACCTGCTGACCATCAGCAGCACGCGCATCTTCTCGTCGGCCCTGTCCAGTTGCCAGTCCATCCGGAAGGTGTCCCCGACGGCCGCGAAGCTGGCCCGCAGCTTCTCCAGGGTGACCGGCTCGTCGGCCGCGAAGTGGACGCGCATGAAGAAGAGCCCGGTGTCGCGGTCCCCGAACTGCTGGCTGTCCTCGATGTTGCAACCGGTCATGAACAGGTAGCTGGACACGGCGTGCACGATGCCCGGCTTGTCCGGGCAGGAGAGGGTCAGCACGTACTGCGGGCCTGGGGCGGCGGCGGGGGTCGCGGACGAGGGCGTCATGCCGCCAAGCCTGGCACACCGGCCCCACCGGCCAGGACCAGGGCGGCTCACATGGTGTGCACGACCGTGGCCAGGTCCTGGAGGGAGCGCGGCGGCGTGTCCGGGTCCTCCCCGTCGTTGGTGGCGAGCAGGACGTGCGCCTCCCGGGCCGCCATGACCGCCTCGGGCCAGCCCTGCTGCTGGAAGTACCCGGAGGCGGGGGCGTCCGCACCGACCTGGTGCAGGATCCGCAGGAAGCGCAGCACGGCGACGTCGACCAGCGCGGCCTCCTGGCTGTCCCGGAAGACGGTGCCGACGTACTTCTCCGCCGACCAGTTGTCCAACCAGGTGTCCTCCACCAGCCGGTAGACGGCGTCGGTCACATCACCGAAGCCGGGTACGGCGGGGAGCCAGACCCCCTGTTGGAAGGCGGGGTCCGAGAGCATGTGCAGCGCCGAGCGCACGTTCGCGCGCCAACGCCACCAGGGCATGTCGTTGAGCGGCATGCCTGCCATGGTGGAGGAGCGACGGGGGTGACGGGAAGACCTTTCCGAACCTTGCACGGGAAACGATCGTACGGTCACAGCTGGTCCGAGGTGCGCTCCGGGAGGCCGTACTGGGCCGCGACCGGGCTCCAGAGCTGCGAAGCGCGCTCCTTCGCGGTGGTCGCGCGGCCGCTGGCGGCGTCGCCCTGGTTGGCCCGGTCGGTGTGGGTGGCGCTGCCGCCCTGGCAGACGGCGGGGTTGGTCCTGGCCTCGTCGGCCCAGGCCGCGTAGTGGTCGTCGGCCTCGGCCGACGCCTGCCACGCCTCGGTGAGCGCGGTGGCCAGCGCGGCGCCGTCCTGGACGGCGTCGAGGGACAGCACGTTGAGCTCCGTGACCAGCCCGTTGCGCTGGGCGGCGGCGGCGCGCAGGTCGTTCGCCGCGTTGTCGAGGTTGGCGCAGCCGCGGATGTCCCCGACGGCGCGGATGACGGAGTCGCGGCTCGCGCTGCTGTCGGCGAGCAGCGCGGAGAGCGCCTCGGCCTGAGCCCTGGCCTCGGGGTCCTCGGCCTCGTCCTCGGTGCCCGACTCGGGGCTGGCGTCGGCCACCTCCCCCTCGGCGGTGTCGCCACCCTCGGCCGGCTGGTCGCCGCCGCCCTCGTCCTCGACGGTCTGCCGCGGGCCGGCCGGCTGGTCGGACTCGTCCCCGCCGCCGCCCAGCAGGGCGCCGCCGATGAGGCCGAGCACGGCGCAGCCGACGATGACGGCGAGCGCGATGCCGAGCTTGTTGCGCTGGCGGGGCGGCTCGGGGTCGTAGTCGTTCCGGTACGGCGGCTGCGGGCCGCCGCCGGGCGGCTGGGCGGAGGCGTGGTCGAACAGCGCGCTGAACTGGCCGTGCTGCTGCGGCTGCTGCGGTTGTCGCTGGTACGGGTGGGGCTGGGCCTGGGGGTGCGGTCGTGGCTGCGGCCGCGGTCGGGGGGCGGCCTGGGGGGCCTGGGTGCCGGGGCGGATGGCGCGCAGCTGGGTGGTGGCGTCGTCGGGGACGGGCGGGATCAGCTGCGTCGCGGCCTCGTTGGCGTTGCCGGCGTTGCCCGGGACCGGCGGCATCATCTGCGTCGCGGCCTCGTTGGGATTGCCCGCGTTGCCCGGGACGGGCGGCATCATCTGCGTCGCCGCCTCGTTGGGATTGCCCGCGTTGCCCGGGACCGGCGGGATCAGCTGGGTGGCCGCCTCGTCGGCGTGGCCGCCGGCCGGGACCGGCGGGATCAGCTGGGTCGCGGCCTCCGCGTGGGGGGCCGCCGGGGGCCGCACCTGGGGGGTGAGCTGAGTGGCCGCCTGGTCGGGGCGGGCCGGCGGCGGGGGCGCGGTGGGCGGCATCGCCGGCGGCGCCGGCGGCGCCGGCGGGGACGCCGGCACCTGCGGGGTCAGCTGGGTGGGCGCGTAGCCGGCGACGGCCTGCTGGGGGGCGGCCTGCTGGGGGGCGGCCTGCTGGGGGAACTGCGGCGAGAGCTGGGTGGCGGCCTGGTCGAAGCGGCCGGGCACCGGCGGCACGAGGCGTCCTGTCGCCGGAGGCGAACCTGGCCGGTCGGGCGTGGCACGGCCGGGCAGGGCCCGGATCTGGGCGGTGACCTCGACCGCCGGGATGGCGGCCGTCTCGTCGTTCCCGACGGTGGGCGGCGGGGACGCCGGCCGGTCCGGGGTGGCGTGGCGTGGCAGCTCGCCGGCCGGCCGCCCGGCGGACGGCGGTACCGGCGGCGCGGCGGGCGCGGGAAGTCGGATCGTAGCCATGTCGTTCTGT
>NZ_BAAGPR010000177.1:0-9894 GCF_054783955.1 Streptomyces mayteni
GCCCGCCGCCGCGCCGCCGCCCCCGGCGCTGCGGCGTCCACGTCCTCGGAGCCGCCTCCCGGCGGGCGGGCGGCCCGCCGCAAGGCGGCCCAGGGCCGCACACGCGGCCGGGCCTCGAGTCCTGCTGCGGCTTCGGCGGCTTCTCCTGCCGCGTCGGCCCCTGAGGAGTCCCCCGAGGTGAGCGGCGGGCGGGCGGCCCGCCGCAAGGCCGCCAAGGCCGCGACCAAGGCGGCCAAGCAGACCGGCACCGCGATAAGCAACGTGATCGGCGAGCTGTTCATCACCACCGGCGCCCTGTTGCTGCTCTTCGTGGCCTACCAGCTGTGGTGGACCAACGTGGAGGCCCGCGCGCACGCGAACGACCAGCGCCAGGAACTCGAACGCCAGTGGAACGACGGCGAGAACGCCGACGTCGACCCCCGCGAACCCGGCGCCTTCTCACCGGGCGAGGGCTTCGCGATCCTCTACCTGCCGACGCTCGACGTGCGAGTGCCGATCGCCGAGGGCGTCGCCGAGGACACCGTGCTCAACAACGGCATGGTGGGGCACTATACGGAGGAGGACGGCCTGCCGACGGCCATGCCATGGGACGAGGAGGGCAACGTCGGCCTGGCCGGCCACCGCAACACCCACGGCGAACCGTTCCGCTACATCAACCAGTTGGAACCGGGCGACCCGATCGTCGTCGAGACGGGCGACGCGTACTTCACCTACGAGATGACGAGCCGCCTGGACTCCACCTCCCCCTCCAACACGGCCGTCCTCGACCCCGTCCCCGACCAGGGCGGCTTCACCGACTCCGGCCGCTACATCACGCTGACCACCTGCACGCCGGAGTTCACCTCCACCTACCGCCTGATCGTCTGGGGCGAGATGACGGAAGAACGCCCCCGCTCCGACGGGAAACCCGATGCCCTCCTCTCCTGACCCGACCCCCGACCCACCAAGCCCGGCGAAGCCGGGCGCCACGAACGCGGCCACCCCCGCGGATCCGCCGCCCGCCGGCCCAGCCGGCGCCGGCCCGCCAGCCCAAGCCGCCGGCCGGCCGGCGCGGGCCTCGGCGAAGCCGAGACAGCCGGACACCGGCGGCCAAGCCGCACCGGCCACCGGGCCGGCGGAGCCGGACATAGCCGCCACGGACGCCCCAGCGAAACCCGACGCCAGCGACCAGGCCGCCGCGCCAACGGCGACCGAACCGGCGGAGCCAGACGTCACCGCCACGACAGCGGCAACGCTGTCGGCCACCGCTGCCGGGGACGCTCCGGCGCAGCCGGACACCGGCGACCAGGCCGGCCAGCCGGCGGAAGCCACAGCGCAGCCGGGCGGCGGCGCCGCGCCAACGGCAACCGAACCGGCAGAGGCAGACGGCACCGCCAACGGGCCAGCCGAGCCGGACAAACCCGCGCCGGCCGAGTCGCACTCCGCCACCGGGCCGGCGCAGCCGGACACCGGCGGCCAGGCCGATCCGGTGGCGGAAGCCACAGCGCAGCCGAGCACAGCCACCGCGCCAGCGGACGACGCCTCCGCCGGCCCGGCGGCTACCGCCGCCAAGGGCGGCACCACGCGGCGGCGGATCGCCGCCGCGGTGAGCGTGTTCGGGGAGCTGCTCATCACCGCGGGGCTCGTGCTCGGGCTGTTCGTCGTCTACTCGCTCTGGTGGACCAACATCGTCGCCAACCAGGAGGCGAACCGCGACAGCGACGCCGTCCGCGACCAGTGGGCGGCCACCGACGACGGCGGCGGGGGCGACGACGCGCCGCCGCCCGAGTTCGACCCGCAGGACGGCATCGGCTTCCTCCACGTCCCCGCGATGACCGACGACGTGATCCTCGTCAAGGAGGGCATCGGCCTCGACGTCCTCAACGGCGGCGTGGCGGGCTACTACGACACCCCCGTCGAGTCCGCCATGCCGTGGGACGAGGAGGGCAACTTCTCGCTCGCCGCCCACCGCGACGGCCACGGGGCCAAGTTCCACGGGATCCGCCAGATAGAAGAGGGCGACCCGATCGTCTTCGAGACCAACAACACCTGGTACGTCTACCGGGCGTTCGCCGTCCTCCCCGAGACCTCGAAGTTCAACACCGCGGTGCTCGAACCGATCCCCGAGGAGTCCGGCGCCACCGAGGCGGGCCGCTACATCACGCTGACCACCTGCACGCCGGTCTTCACCTCGGAGCACCGCTACGTCGTCTGGGGCGAGTTGGAACGCACCGAGCGCGTGGACGCCGACCGCACCCCGCCGGAAGAACTGCGGGCCGCCGACTGACGTCGGCGGCCCCGGGCCGGAAAACAGCGCAATACCTGTGGAGCCTAGGAGAGTCGAACTCCTGACATCCGCCATGCAAAGACGGCGCTCTACCAACTGAGCTAAGGCCCCTTGGCCGATCCCGACAACGCCGTGGATGGCCGGGAGCTAGATTACCCAATCTTCCCGCCGGATACCGACCGGGTATCGCCCAGGATGTGGATCCCTCCGTAGGATGACGCGCAACTTCGCTCACGTGAAGCGATCAGGGGAGAACAGGGGAGACACCATGGACGCGACACAACAGGAGTCCACGGAAAGGGCCAGAGAACAACAGACGACCTGGTACGGAGAGCCGCTGGGGGCGCTCTTCCGCCGATTGATCACCGATCTCGGACTCAACCAGGCCCGGCTCGCCGTGGTCCTCGGACTCTCGGCGCCCATGCTGTCCCAGCTGATGAGCGGGCAGCGGGCCAAGATCGGGAATCCGGCCGTCGTCCAGCGGGTGCGCTCCCTCCAGGACCTGGCCGCCGAGGTGCGCGCCGGCCGGGTGAGCGCCGCCGAGGCCACCTCCGCGATGGAGGACATCCGCAGGACCTCGGGGGGCAACGTGCTCAGCCCGAGCTCCACCGCGACCCGCTCCGGGTCGATCGGCGTCCCGGCAAACCCCACCAAGCGTGTGGTCCGCGAGATCCAGGCGCTGCTCCGCTCCGTCTCGGACGCGACGGAGATCCAGAGCGCCTCCCGGCTGCTCGTGGACGCCCACCCGGAACTGGCGGAGTTCCTGCGGGTCTACGGCGTCGCCAGGACCCGTGAGGCCGTCGAGCACTACGAGAGCCACCAGGGCTGACGACCGCCGGCCGGCGGCAGCTGGGGCGCTCCACGCCGGCCAGCCCACCTCAGCCACCCAAGCGGGAACACCCGACCGAACGCCTCCGGGCCCCCTGCCACTCGAGTCAACTCGAAGCGGCAGGGGGCCCGGAGGCGTTCGACATACGACTGCGACAGGGGGAAGGGATCAGGCACCCGTGGATCCGGACGGCACGGAGTCGGTCGCCTCCGTCCACAGGTCCTGCTCGGCCTTGTCCGCCTGGATCTGACGGTAGACAAGAAGGCCGCCGATGGCGGCCAGTGCGACCAGGAGGAGCTTCTTCACCGCGCTACCTCGTCCTTCTTCAAACGTGATCGGACCATCTGGCGCCCGATGATACCCAATCGTGTCTCACACGCGCCGGCCGCCGAGATCTCTGAGAACTGGAGAAGACGCCGAACGGCCCCGGTCGGATATGACCGGGGCCGTGGTCGCCTGTGGGGCTAACAGGACTTGAACCTGTGGCCTCATCCTTATCAGGGATGCGCTCTAACCATCTGAGCTATAGCCCCCTGCGCAGGACCCCCCGCGCAGAAGAGAGGCTAGCGCATGTGAGGCCCGCGCCCAAAATCCGTTGTCGGCTCCCCGGCCGGCTACTCGTCCTCCGCCAGCGTCACTTCCACGCCGCCGACGAAGCCGGCGGAGAGGTTGTAGAGGAAGGCGCCGAGGGTGGCGAGCGCGGTGGCGAGCACCACGTCGATCAGCGCGATGACGGCGGTGAACAGCATCACCCTGGACAGCGAGAGGAACGCCACCAGGTCGAAGCCGCTCTCGCCCTCGGCCGCCGTGGCCTCAGTGATCGTCTCGCCGATGGTGGTGAAGACGCCCATCGAGTCCATCACCATCCACAGCATGGCGACGGCGATCACCGTGCAGATGCCCAGGGCGATGGAGAGCAGGAAGCTGACCTTCATCACCGACCAGGGGTCAGCCTTGGCGACCCGCAGCCGGGCCTTGCGGATGCGGGGCACCGTGCGGGCCCCGGTGCGCGGCACCCGCACGCCCTGGCCGCCCTGGGTGCCCTGCTGGCCGCCCTGCGGCGGCGGCTGCTGCCCCGGCGCCTGAGGGGCGGCCCCCGGCGGGGCCGGGTACGCCTGCGGGGGGTGGTAGCCCTGGCCCTGAGCGTAGGAGTCCGCGGGTCTTGCACTGGTCATCGTGAGCCCCCCACGGGTCACATGCTGGGAAGGGTCCTGGGGACGGGCGTCCCCTGGTTGGGCGCCTTGGGAGCCACCACCGGGCGAGCCCGTGGCCTCACTCACGCCTACTCCTCATTGTCCGTGGCAGCCGCCTGCTCCGCGACTCCCTCTCCGGTGCCGTCCGCGTCGACCTCCTCGGCCTCGCGCCCGGCCTCGGCGTTGCGGGCGATGCCGACGACGGCGTCCCGCTTCCCGAGGTTGATCAGCTGGACGCCCATGGTGTCACGACCGGTCTCCCGAACCTCGTTGACTCGGGTACGGATCACGCCACCGCCCAGGGTGATGGCCAGAATCTCGTCCGTGTCCTCCACCACGAGCGCGCCCACCAGCGAACCGCGGTCCTCCACGATCTTCGCAGCCTTGATGCCGAGACCGCCACGCCCCTGCACCCGGTACTCGTCCACCGGGGACCGCTTCGCGTAGCCGCCGTCGGTCGCCGTGAAGACGAAGGTGCCCTCGCGCACCACGTTCATCGACAGCAGCTCGTCGCCCTCGCGGAAGCTCATGCCCTTCACGCCCGACGTCGCCCGGCCCATCGGGCGCAGCGTGTCGTCGCTCGCGGTGAAGCGGATGGACTGCGCCTTCTTGCTGATCAGGAGCAGGTCGTCGGCGGCCGAGACCAGCTCGGCGCCGATCAGCTCGTCGTCCCTGCCGTCCTCCATCTCCCGGAGGTTGATGGCGATGACGCCGCCGGAGCGCGGCGAGTCGTAGTCCTTCAGCGGGGTCTTCTTCACCAGGCCCGACTTGGTGGCGAGCACCAGGTAGGGCGCGGCCTCGTAGTCCCGGATGGCGAGGATCTCGGCGATCCGCTCGTCCGGCTGGAAGGCCAGCAGATTGGCCACATGCTGACCCCGCGCCTCGCGGCCCGCGTCCGGCAGCTCGTACGCCTTGGCCCGGTAGACCCGGCCCTTGTTGGTGAAGAACAGCAGCCAGTGGTGGGTGGTGGAGACGAAGAAGTGGTCGACGATGTCGTCTTCCCGCAGCTTGGTGCCCCGCACGCCCTTGCCGCCGCGCTTCTGCGCCCGGTAGTCGTCGGTCTTGGTGCGCTTGACGTAGCCGCCGCGGGTGATCGTGACGACGATGTCCTCCTCGGCGATCAGGTCCTCGATGGACATGTCGCCCTCGAAGGGGATCAGCGCGGTGCGCCGGTCGTCGCCGAACTTGTCGACGATCGCGGCCAGCTCCTCGGAGATGATGGTGCGCTGCCGCTCGGGGGAGGCCAGGATCGCGTTGTACTCGGTGATCTTCGCCTGGAGCTCGTCGTGCTCGGCGATGATCTTCTGCCGCTCCAGGGCGGCGAGCCGGCGCAGCTGCATCTCCAGGATCGCGTTCGCCTGGATCTCGTCGATCGAGAGCAGCCGCATCAGGCCGCCGCGCGCCACCTCGACGGTGTCGCTGCGCCTGATCAGCGCGATGACCTCGTCGATCGCGTCCAGGGCGGCGAGCAGACCGCGCAGGATGTGGGCGCGCTCCTCGGCCTTGCGCAGCCGGTAGCGGGTGCGGCGGACGATCACGTCGATCTGGTGCGACACCCAGTTGCGGATGAACGCGTCGAGCGAGAGGGTGCGCGGCACGCCGTCAACCAGGGCCAGCATGTTGGCGCCGAAGTTGGTCTGGAGGTCGGTGTGCTTGTAGAGGTTGTTGAGGACGACCTTGGCGACGGCGTCCCGCTTGAGGACGATGACCAGCCGCTGTCCTGTGCGGGACGAGGTCTCGTCGCGGACGTCGGCGACGCCGTTGATCCGGCCGTCCTTGACCAGCTCGGCGATCTTCAGCGCCAGGTTGTCCGGGTTGACCTGGTAGGGCAGCTCGGTGACCACCAGGCACTGCCGGCCCTGGATCTCCTCGACCTCGACGACCGCGCGCATGGTGATCGCGCCGCGCCCGGTGCGGTACGCCTCCTCGATGCCGCTGCGGCCGACGATCAGCGCGCCGGTCGGGAAGTCGGGGCCCTTGATCCGCTCGACCAGCGCGTCGAGCAGCTCCTCGGGGGAGGCGTCCGGGTGCTCCAGGTACCACTGGGCGCCGGACGCCACCTCGCGCAGGTTGTGCGGCGGGATGTTGGTGGCCATGCCGACCGCGATGCCGGCCGAGCCGTTGATCAGCAGGTTGGGGAACCTGGCCGGGAGCACCGTCGGCTCCTGGTTGCGGCCGTCGTAGTTGTCCTGGAGGTCGACGGTGTCCTCGTCGATCTCCCGAAGCATCTCCATCGCCAGCGGCGCCATCCGGCACTCGGTGTACCGCATGGCGGCGGCCGGGTCGTTGCCCGGCGAACCGAAGTTGCCGTTGGAGTCGACCAGCGGCATCCGCATCGCCCACGGCTGCGCGAGACGCACCAGCGCGTCGTAGATCGAGGTGTCGCCGTGCGGGTGGTAGGTGCCCATCACGTCGCCGACGACACGGGCGCACTTGTAGTAGCCGCGCTCCGGCCGGTAGCCGCCGTCGTACATCGCGTAGAGCACGCGGCGGTGCACCGGCTTGAGGCCGTCACGCACGTCGGGCAGCGCGCGGGAGACGATCACGCTCATCGCGTAGTCGAGGTACGAGCGCTGCATCTCGGTCTCGAGCGTGACCGGCTCGATGCGCTGGGTGCTGGCCTCGTCGGGCTCGAGGGGGGCGGGCGCGGCGGGCGGGGTCGGCCGGGGGGAGGTCGTGTCGTCGGACATCGCTGGGGTCCGGTTCCTTTCGGGCTGCTGAGGTGGGGGTAACGCGACCGGGGTCGGCCCGCCAGGTCAGCCGGGCGGGCCGACCGGGGTCAGATGTCCAGGAACCTGACGTCCTTGGCGTTCCGCTGGATGAACGAGCGCCTGGCCTCGACGTCCTCGCCCATCAGGATCGAGAACAGGTCGTCGGCGGCGGCCGCGTCGTCCAGCGTCACCTGCCGCAGCACGCGGTGCGCCTGGTCCATGGTGGTCACCCGGAGCTCCTCGGCGTTCATCTCGCCCAGACCCTTGAAGCGCTGGATGGAGTCCTCGCGGATGCGCTTGCCGCGCTCGCGGCCGAGCTGGATCAGGCTGTCGCGCTCGCGGTCGGAGTAGGCGTACTCGAACTCGTCCCGGCCCCACTTGATCTTGTAGAGCGGGGGCTGGGAGAGGAAGACGTGGCCGGCCTCGACCAGCGGGCGCATGAAGCGGAAGAGCAGCGTCAGCAGCAGGGTGTTGATGTGCTGGCCGTCGACGTCGGCGTCGGCCATGAGGATGATCTTGTGGTAGCGGAGCCGCGAGATGTCGAAGTCCTCGTGGATGCCGGTGCCGAAGGCCGAGATCAGCGCCTGGACCTCGGTGTTCTGCAGCACCCGGTCGATCCGGGCCTTCTCGACGTTGAGGATCTTGCCGCGGATCGGCAGGATCGCCTGGTACTGCGGGTCGCGGCCGGCCTTGGCGCTGCCGCCGGCCGAGTCGCCCTCGACGATGAAGATCTCGCACTTGGCGGCGTCGTTGGACTGGCAGTCGCTGAGCTTGCCGGGCAGCGAGGCCGTCTCCAGCAGGCCCTTGCGGCGGGTGAGGTCGCGCGCCTTGCGGGCGGCCATCCGGGCGGTGGCCGCCTGGATGCTCTTGCGGATGATGTCCGCGGCCTCGTTGGGGTTGCGGTCCAGCCAGTCGGTGAAGTGCTCGTAGACGATCTTCTGGACGAAGGTCTTGGCCTCGGTGTTGCCCAGCTTGGTCTTGGTCTGGCCCTCGAACTGCGGCTCGCCGAGCTTGACGGAGATGATCGCGGTCAGACCCTCGCGGATGTCCTCGCCTGCGAGGTTCTCGTCCTTCTCGCGCAGCAGCTTCTTCTCCCGGGCGTACTTGTTGACCAGCGCGGTCAACGCGGCCCTGAAGCCCTCCTCGTGGGTGCCGCCCTCGTGGGTGTGGATGGTGTTCGCGAAGCTGTAGACACCCTCGCTGTACTGGGTGTTCCACTGCATCGCGATCTCCACCGAGATCTTGCGCTCGGTGTCCTCGGCGTTGATCTCGATCACCGAGGGGTGCACCGGCTCGCCCTTGCGGGAGTTGAGGTGGCGCACGAAGTCGGAGATCCCGCCCTCGTAGTGGTAGCTGACCGCGCGCGGCTTGTCCTCCTCCTCCACCGCGGTGGAGTCGGCGCCGGCCGTCTGCTTGGCGGCGGCGCGCTCGTCGGTCAGCGCGATCGTCAGGCCCTTGTTGAGGAAGGCCATCTCCTGGAAGCGCCTGGACAGCGTCTCGAACGAGTAGTCCGTGGTCTCGAAGATGTCGCCGTCGGCCCAGAACGTGACGGTGGTGCCCGTCTCCTCGGTGGCCTCGTTCCGCTGCAGCGGCGCCGTCGGCACCCCGAGCGCGTACTCCTGGGTCCACCGGTAGCCGTCCCTGCGCACCTCGACGGCGACGCGGGTGGAGAGCGCGTTGACCACCGAGACGCCCACGCCGTGCAGACCGCCGGAGACCGCGTAGCCGCCGCCGCCGAACTTGCCGCCGGCGTGCAGCACGGTGAGCACGACCTCGACGGCCGGCTTGCCCTCGGAGGGCACCATGTCGACCGGGATGCCACGGCCGTTGTCCACGACCCGAACGCCGCCGTCGGCCTGGATCGTCACGTCGATGGCGTCCGCGTGACCGGCCAGGGCCTCGTCGACGGAGTTGTCCACCACCTCGTAGACGAGATGGTGGAGGCCGCGCTCGCCGGTTGACCCGATGTACATACCGGGGCGCATGCGGACCGCGTCGAGCCCCTCAAGCACCGTGATCGCGCTGGCGTCGTACGACGGAACCCCCTCCGAGGACGCGGCGGGAGCGGGAGTGTTCTGGTTGGCATCGCCGGAATCGGCCACGAAGCGCCCTTTCTGGCACAGCACGAGCCAACTCCGGCATAGGGGAGCGGCTGTGTCGTTCGACATGGTCCGCAACAGGGCGGCTACCGGCCAGTCTACCGGCACCGCCGACCCTAACGGCGGTTTGCCGGGCTCTGAGTCCGCATGTGCCGCCCTGAACTGGCATCCGGTGACCCCGTATATACGGACCGGGCCCCTGATCCGCTCACGGCGCCCCTCAGCGGCTCCGACTGTCAACCTCTACGAACGTGACCGGGATCACTTCCGCACCGCGAGACGACGCCCTCGCCACCCGCCCCAGCGCCGGTCCGAAGGGGTCGCCCAGCCGTAGGTATCGCCTACCCATGGGTGTCGCCTAGCCGTAGGTGTCGCCTGGCCCCCTGCTGCCCGGCGCCCGCAGCCGCCCGGGGCCGCGGCCCGGGCCCGAGGGGCCGAGCACCTTGATCAACCTGACCGAGCCCTGCCCCAGGTCGGCGTTCAACCGGCGCAGCAACTCGGGGGCCAGCAGCCGCAGCTGGGTCGCCCAGGCGGTGGCGTCGCAGCGCACCGTCAGCACCCTGGACTCCTCGTCGTACCCCTCGGGCACGCAGTGCTTGGCGACGTCGGGACCCACCAACTCCGGCCAGCGGCCCACCACGCCGCCCACCGCGAGCGGCATCTCCCAGCCGCGCTCCTCCGTCAGCCGGCGCACCGCGGCGCCGAGCGGCAGCGGATCGCGCCCGCCGGCCCGTGCCCCGGACCGCAGCCCGCCGCCCTGCCGAGCCTGCCGGCGCTGCCGCTCGTCGGCGCCGCG
>NZ_BAAGPR010000178.1:0-9866 GCF_054783955.1 Streptomyces mayteni
GGTGGGGGGAACCCCGCGCGAAGCGCGGGGCACCCACCCCCGCCGCAGGCCGGCCCGGCCCGCCAGGGCCCACCCGCGCGAAGCGCGGAACAAAGGGCGGGTGGGTGGGGGAGAACCCCCTACGTCAGATCCCGCGTCACCGCGTCCGCCAACAGCCGCCCCCGCAGCGTCAGAACCGCCCGGCCCGCCGCGAAGGCGGGCTCCGCGAGGAGGCCGTCGGCGACCCCGCGCCGCGCCGCGGCGAGCCCGGACGCCGTCAGCAGAGAGAGCGGCACGCCCGCCGCGAGGCGGAGTTCGAGGAGGATCCGTTCGACGCGCCGGTCGTCCGCCGTCAGGAGCTCGCGGCCGGCGCCCGGCGACCTGCCCTCCGCCAGCGCCGCGGCATACGCGCCGGGGTGCTTCACGTTCCACCACCGCACGCCGCCGACGTGGCTGTGCGCGCCGGGGCCGGCGCCCCACCAGTCGGCGCCGGTCCAGTACAGCTCGTTGTGGTGGCAGCGGGCGTCCGCCGACGTGGCCCAGTTGGAGATCTCGTACCAGCCGAAGCCGGCCGCCGACAGCGTCTCCTCGGCGATCAGGTAGCGGTCGGCGTGCACGTCGTCGTCCGGCGCCGGCACCTCGCCGCGCCGCACCCGGCCGGCGAGCCTCGTGCCGTCCTCGACGATCAGCGAGTACGCCGAGACGTGGTCGGGCCCGGCGGCGACGGCCGCGTCGAGCGAGGCGCGCCAGTCGTCGTCGGTCTCGCCCGGGGTGCCGTAGATCAGGTCGAGGTTGACGTGTTCGAAGCCGGCCGCCCTGGCCTCCGCCACGCACGCCTCGGGGCGGCCCGGGGTGTGGGTGCGCTCCAGCACGGCCAGCACGTGCCGGCGGGCGCTCTGCATGCCGAAGGAGATCCGGTTGAAGCCGGCCTCCCGCAGCGCGGCGAGCGAGGCCGGGTCGACCGAGTCGGGGTTGGCCTCGGTGGTCACCTCGGCGCCGGGGGCCAGGCCGAACTCCTGCCGGACGGCGTCCAGCATCGCGGCCAGCGCGCCGGGCGGCAGCAGCGTGGGGGTGCCGCCGCCGACGAAGACCGTGGCGGCCTGGCGCGGGTCGTCGCCGAGCACCTTTCGGGCCAGCCGGATCTCCTCGGCCAGCACCTCGGCGTAGTTGTCCCGGGAGGCCAGCGCCCCGCCGGAGCCACGCAGCTCGGCTGCCGTGTAGGTGTTGAAGTCGCAGTAGCCGCAGCGCGTCGCGCAGTACGGCACGTGCAGGTAGAAGGCGAGGGGGCGCTCGGCGGCCCCGGCCAGGGCGGACGCGGGGAGCGCGCCGTCCGCTGGCATCGGCTCGCCTTCGGGGAGGACGGAGGGCATACCCCCATTGTCCGCCACCGGGACGACGACCGGCGCGACTACCCGGGCCCGCCCACCGTGACGTGGTCGATCAGGTGCTCGACTGGCCCGAGCAGCCCGGGTTCGAGGTCGCGGTAGTCCCGCACCGTGCCCAGGATCCGCCGCCAGGCGGCGCCGGTGTTCTCGGGCCAGCCGAGCGCCCGGCAGACGCCGGTCTTCCAGTCCTGGCCGCGCGGCACCCTGGGCCACTCGGGGATGCCGAGCGCCGAGGGCTTCACGGCCTCCCAGACGTCGATGAAGGGGTGGCCGACGATCAGCACGTTCGGGTCGGTGACCTCGGCGGCGATCCGGGACTCCTTGGAGCCGGGTACCAGGTGGTCGACCAGCACGCCGAGCCGGGCCTCGGCGGTGGGGGCGAACTCGCGGACGACGGCCGGCAGGTCGTCGACGCCGGCCAGGTACTCCACGACCACGCCCTCGATCCGCAGGTCGTCGCCCCAGACCTTCTCGACCAGCTCCGCGTCGTGGCGCCCCTCCACGTAGATGCGCCCGGCGCGCGCGACCCGCGCCCGGGCGCCCGGTACCGCGATCGAGCCGGAGGCGGTCCTGGCCGGCCCGGCGGGCGTGGCGGCGGTCTGCGCCGGGCGGACCAGCGTCACCGTCCTCCCCTCCAGCAGGAAGCCGGCCGGCTCCAGCGGGAACACCCGGTGGGCGCCGAAGCGGTCCTCCAGCGTGACCGTCGGCCCCTGGGCCGTCTTCTCGCAGCGGATCACCGCGCCGCAGAAGCCGGTCGTCACGTCCTCGACGACCAGGCCGGGCTCGGCCGGCACCTCGGGAACGGGGGCGCGCCGCTTCCACGGCGGCGTCAGATCCGGGTCGTAGGCCCTGCCGTACTGTCCGCCGTGCTGCCCGCCGTACTGTCCTCCACGCATGGGCTCATCAGATCACGAGGCCGCCGGCGGCACCCCGAACCGCTCGGCGAGCGCCTCCCGTTGGGCCAGGACGAAGGCCGCGTCCACCACCGCGCCGTGCCCCGGCACATAGCGCGCCGTGGTGCCGCCGAGCGCCAGCAGCCGGTCCAGGGCGGCCGGCCAGCGGGCCGGCTCCGCGTCAGGCCCCGCCTGCGGCTCGCCCGACTCCTCGACCAGGTCACCGCAGAACACCACCGGCGCGGGACCCGGCACCAGCACCACCAGGTCGTGGGGCGAGTGCGCCGGGCCGAGGTCCGCGAGCACCACCTCCCGGCCGCCGCCCAGGTCGAGCGTCAGCTCCCCGCCGACCTCACGGGTCGGCGGCAGCGCGCCGAGCGCCTCCGCCGCGTCCGAGGCCAGCGCCGGGTCGACCCCCTGCCGCACCGCGTCGGCGGCGACCTGCGACCAGTCGGTCAGCGGCGGACCGTACCGTTCGGCGTCCGGGAAGGCGCCGGCGCCCAGCACGTGGTCGAAGTGCGGGTGGGTGAGCAGCAGCCGGGTCACCGGGCGGCCGAACCGCTCCCGCAGCTCCTCGCCGAGCTCGGCGCCGGCCGGCAGCGAGGGGCCGGCGTCGACCAGCAGCAGCCCGTCCCGGCCCGCCACCGCGCCGACCGTCTCGTCCCAGCCCGCCAGCCGCCGTCGCACCACTCCGGGCGCCAGGTCTTCCCATCGCGTCGTCATGCTGCGACGTTAGCGTCACGACAGAAACGTTCCGGCCCGGAAGACGGCCGATCACGCGATACCGTCTCCCCGTTCACGATTCCCTGGCCGTGCTACCCGGCCGTACACTGGACAGGGTTGGCACTCCCCACGACTGAGTGCCAGGGCGGGCAGGCAGGAACGACGGCCGGGCGGGAGGTGTGCGGCATGCTCAGCGAACGCAGACTCGAGGTGTTGCGAGCCATCGTCCAGGACTATGTGGGCACCGAGGAGCCGGTCGGTTCCAAGGCGCTCACGGAGCGACACAACCTTCAGGTCTCCCCGGCCACCGTGCGCAACGACATGGCGGTGCTGGAGGAGGAGGGCTACATCGCCCAGCCGCACACCAGCGCCGGCCGGGTGCCCACCGACAAGGGCTACCGGCTCTTCGTCGACAAGCTCGCCGACGTCAAGCCGCTCTCGGTCGCCGAGCGCCGGGCCATCCACAGCTTTCTGGAGTCCGCGCTCGACCTCGACGACGTGGTGGCCCGCACGGTGCGGCTGCTCGCGCAGCTCACCCGGCAGGTCGCCGTCGTCCAGTACCCGTCGCTCAGCCGCTCCACCGTGCGCCACGTCGAGTTGCTCTCGCTGGCGCCGGCCCGGCTGATGCTGGTGCTGATCACCGACACCGGCCGCGTCGAGCAGCGGATGGTCGACTGCCCGGCGCCGTTCGGCGAGGCGTCGATCGCCGACCTCCGTGCCCGGCTCAACAGCCGGATCGTCGGCGAGCGCTTCGCCGAGGTGCCGCGGCTGGTGGCCGACCTGGCGGACTCCTTCGAGCACGAGGAGCGAGGCACGGTCTCCGTGGTCCTCTCCATCCTGCTGGAGACGCTGGTGGAGGAGAAGGAGGAGCGGCTGATGATCGGCGGCACCGCCAACCTCACCCGCTTCGGACAGGACTTCCCGCTGACGATCCGGCCGGTGCTCGAAGCGCTCGAGGAGCACGTCGTGCTGCTCAAGTTGCTGGGGGAGGCCAAGGATCCGGGTATGACCGTCCGGATTGGGCATGAAAACGCTCACGAGGGCCTGACGTCCACCTCGGTCGTCTCCGTCGGCTACGGTTCTGGAGGCGAGGCGGTGGCGAAGCTCGGCGTGGTCGGACCGACCCGCATGGACTATCCGGGAACGATGGGAGCGGTGCGCGCAGTGGCACGGTACGTCGGACAGATTCTCGCGGAGAACTAAGGTGGCGGCTGACTACTACGCGATCCTCGGTGTGCAGCGTGACGCATCGCAGGAGGAGATCAAGAAGGCCTTCCGCCGGCTCGCGCGGGAGCTCCATCCGGATGTGAACCCGGATCCCAAGACCCAGGAGCGGTTCAAGGAGATCAACACCGCCTACGAGGTGCTCTCCGACCCGCAGAAGAAGCAGATGTACGACCTGGGCGGGGATCCGATGGGCCCCGGCGGGGGCGCGGGGGCGGGTGCCGGCTTCGGCGGCGCCGGCTTCGGGAACTTCTCGGACATCATGGACGCGTTCTTCGGCACCGCCTCGCAGCGCGGCCCGAAGTCCCGCACCCGGCGCGGCCAGGACGCCATGATCAGGCTCGAGATCGACCTGAACGAGGCGGCGTTCGGCACCACCAAGGAGATCCAGGTCGACACGGCCACGGTCTGCGGCACCTGCAACGGCGAGGGCGCCGCGCCTGGCACCTCGGCGCAGACCTGCGACATGTGCCGCGGCCGCGGCGAGGTCTCCCAGGTCACCCGCTCCTTCCTCGGCCAGGTCATGACGTCGCGGCCCTGCCCGCAGTGCCAGGGCTTCGGCACCGTGGTGCCCACCCCCTGTCCCGAGTGCGCGGGCGACGGCCGGGTGCGCACCAGGCGCTCGCTGACGGTGAAGATCCCGGCCGGTGTCGACAACGGCACCCGGATCCAGCTGGCCGGCGAGGGCGAGGTCGGCCCGGGCGGCGGCCCCGCGGGCGACCTGTACGTGGAGATCAGGGAGAAACCGCACCCCGTCTTCCAGCGGCGCGGCGACGACCTGCACTGCACGGTCACCATCCCGATGACGGCCGCGTCCCTGGGCACCAAGGTGCCGCTGGAGACGTTGGACGGGATGGAGGAGGTCGACATCCGTCCCGGCACCCAGTCGGGGCAGTCGATCCCGCTCCACAACCGCGGCGTCACCCACCTGCGGAGCAACGGCCGGGGCGACCTCGTCGTGCACGTCGAGGTGCAGACGCCGCAGAAGCTCGACCCGGAGCAGGAGGAGCTGCTGCGGCGGCTCGCCAAGCTGCGGGGCGAGGAGCGGCCGCTGGGCCAGTTTCAGCCGGGGCAGCAGGGCCTCTTCTCGCGCCTGAAGGACGCGTTCAACGGCCGGTGAGTCGAGGCGAGTCGGCGGTGAGCGGGTGAGCACCGCGCCCGTCTTCCTCGTGGAGTCGCTGGCGGCGGCCGGCCCCGGCGGGCTGCTGCCGCTGGCCGGCGCCGAGGGCCGGCACGCCGTCTCCGTGCGGCGGCTGCGGGTCGGTGAGCCGATCGTCCTCACGGACGGCCGGGGCGCCGGCGCGCTCGGCACGGTGGCCGCCGTCGAGGGCAAGGAGCGCCTGGAGGTCGCGGTCGCCGAGCTCCGTCACGAGCCGCCGCCGCTGCCGTCGGTCACCGTGGTCCAGGCGCTGCCCAAGGGCGACCGGGGCGAGTTGGCCGTCGAGACCATGACGGAGACCGGCGTCGACCGGATCATCCCCTGGGCCGCGGCCCGCTGCGTCACCCAGTGGCGCGGCGAGCGCGGCGCCAGGGCGCTGGCGAAGTGGCGGGCCACCGCCCGGGAGGCCGCCAAGCAGGCGCGGCGGCTGCGGATCCCCGAGGTCACCGAGCCGATGACCACCCGCGAGGTCGCCGCCGCGCTGGGTGGGGCCGCCTTCGCCGGCGTCCTGCACGAGTCCGGCGCCGAGCCGCTGGCCTCGGCCGAGCTGCCGGCCGAGGGCGAGATCGCGCTGGTGGTCGGCCCCGAGGGCGGCGTCGCCCCCGAGGAACTCGCCGCGTTCGAGGCGGCCGGCGCCCGCGCCCACCGCCTCGGCCCCACCATCCTCCGCACCTCGACGGCCGGCACCGCCGCCACCGCCCTGCTGCTCACCAGGACCGGCCGCTGGGCGTAGGCCCTGTCGCCCGGACAGGGCCTGGCCGTCTCTCGGTGCGGCCGTCCCTCAGTGCAGGTGCGCGATCGCGGCCTCGGCGGGCGGGCGGCCCGCCGGCACCAGGAACAGCGCGGCTACGGCGGCCGCCGCCGCGGTGAGGGTCGTGAAGGTCAGCGCGTCGGTGAATCCCTCGGCTGTCGCGGCGCCTCCCGCGGCGATGCTGGCGCCGGCGATGCTGGAGACCACCGGGACGCCGATCGCGCCGCCGAACTCGTGGCAGGTGTTGACGATGCCCGAGGTCAGCCCCGCCTCGGCGGGCTCCACCCGGGCGAGCGCGGTGGCGGTCGCGGCGACGAAGCCCGCGCCCAGGCCGGCCGCCGCGACGCTCAGCCCCACCGCCAGGGAGAGGGTGCCGGCCTCCGCCGCGGGTATGGCGAGGCCGCCGGCCGCGGTCAGCAGCGCGGGCACGGCCACCAGCCGCGGCCCGACGCGGCCCACCGCGTGCCCGGCGAGATGGGCCCCGACCACGGTGCCGACGGCCACCGGCAGGAACAGTGCCCCGGTGGCCAGCGGCCCGTGCCCGCCAGGGCCCTGGAAGTAGAAGGAGCCGAGGAAGAAGGACGAGATCAGCAGGGCGGTGGCGACCAGCATCAGGAACGCGCCGGTCAGCACCGGGCGGCGGGCCAGCGACGCGAGGCGCATCAGCGGTGCCGGGGACCGGTGTTGCAGCAGGCCGAAGGCGGCGTAGAGCGCGAGTCCCGCGGCGAGTGGTACGAGTGTGGCGGGCGCGCTCCAGCCGTCGTCGCCGGCTCTGGTGAGCCCGTAGATCGCGGCCGCCGTGGCCGAGGTGACCAGCAGGGCGCCGGGCACGTCCAGGGCGCCGCGGTGGGTGGCCCGGGCGGTGACGGGCAGCGCGCCGGGCAGCAGGGCGAGCAGCGCGAGGCCGATGGGCACGTTGACGTAGAAGATCCACTCCCAGCCGGGGCCCGCCGTGAGCAGCCCGCCGACCAGTACCCCGACCGCCGAGCCGGTGCCGCCGATGGCCGCCCACACCCCGAGGGCCCGGTTCCGCTCCGGCCCGTGGAAGGTCGTGGCGACCACGGAGAGAGCCGCGGGGGAGAGCAGCGCGGCGCCGACTCCCTGAAGCATCCGCGCACCGATCAGGACGGCGGCGCCGCCGGCGAGCCCGGCGGTGAGCGAGGCGGCGGTGAACACGGCGAGCCCGGCCAGCACCAGGCGCCGCGCGCCGAAGAGGTCGGCGGCTCGGCCACCGAGCAGCATGAGCCCGCCGAACATCAGCGTGTAGGCGGTGACGACCCAGGTCAGTTGGGTTCTGCCGAGTGCCAGGCCGGCTCCGATGTCGGGCAGCGCGACGGCGACCACGGTGACGTCGAGGATCAGCATGAACTGCGCGGCGCCGAGCAGCACCAGGGCCCGCCAGCGGCGCGGGTCGGGCGGCTCGTGGGCCGGGGAACGAGGACGCATCGGGACAGCTCCTGTAAGTCAAACACTCATGTTCGAGTTATTGGGCGATAGGCTAACTCAAACAGCGCTGTTCGACTAACGGTGAGATGAGAGAGGCACGACATGCCGGTGACCCGGGGGCGGCGAGCCGACGCCAGACGCAACGTGACGGCGATCCTCGACGCCGCGGTGGAATGCCTGAGCCGCGATCCCGACGCGAGCGTCGCGGACATCGCACAGGCGGCCGGCATCGGCCGCGTCACGCTCTACGGCCACTTCGCCTCGCGGGGAGAACTCCTCGACGCCGTGTTCGCCAGGGCCATGCGGCACGCCGACGCCGCGCTCGACGACCTGGACATCGAAGGCGACCCGCCCCAGGCCATGGCGCTGCTGATCCGCTCCTCCTGGCGGATCGTCAGCCAGTCCCGCGCCCTGCTGACCGCCGCCCAGCGCGGCCTGCCCCACGGCAGGGTCAGGGAACTCCACGAGGAACCGCTGCGCCGCATCGAGCGGCTGATCGAACGCGGCCGCGAGCAGGGCACGTTCCGCGCGGACGTCCCGGTGCCCTGGCTGGTCGCCACGTTCTACGCGGTGCTGCACACGGCCGCCGACGAGATCACCGCCGGCCGGCTCGACGAGGCGGCCGCGCCGCACGCCATCACCGGCACCCTGCTCGCCGCCTTCACACCGCCCGGGCAGCCGGTGCCGGCCCCGGAACACTGAGACGCGGCGGATCGCGCCCGCCGTCCTCGGGGGTCGTCGCCGAGACCGATCGCGATAGCATCCGCTCCGTACGGATCGAGCTGTCGGACGTTTCGGGAGGGCACCGCGCGATGGCGGGAGAACCGCAGGCAGACTGCCTGTTCTGCAAGATCGTGGCGGGCGAGGTGCCGGCCACGGTGGTCCGCGAGACGGAGACCGCGGTGGCCTTCCGGGACATCAACCCGCAGGCCCCCACCCACGTGCTGGTGATCCCCAGGGCCCACTACCCGGACGCCGCCACCCTCGCCGCCGCCGAGCCCGAGATGGCCGCCGAACTCCTGCTCCTCGCCGGCGAGATCGCCGCCGAGGAGAAGGTGGACGGCACCGGATACCGCGTCGTCTTCAACACCGGCGCCGGCGCCGGCCAGACCGTCTTCCACGCGCACGCCCACCTGCTCGGCGGGCGCGGTCTGGAATGGCCCCCCGGCTGATGTCGGCCCGCGAGCTGGTCGTGCTCGGCACGGCCAGCCAGGTCCCCACCAGGCACCGCAACCACAATGGCTACGCCCTGCGCTGGGACGCCGACACCATCCTCTTCGACCCCGGCGAGGGCACCCAACGGCAGCTGCTGCTCGCCTCCGTCAGCGCCCACCGGCTCACCAGGATCTGCGTCACGCACTTCCACGGCGACCACTCGCTGGGCCTCGCCGGCGTCATCCAGCGCATCAACCTGGACCAGGTGCCGCACCCGGTCACCGTCCACTACCCGGCCAGCGGCCAGCAGTACTACGACCGACTCAGGCACGCCACCGCCTACCGCGAGACCGCCAGGGTGCTCGCCGGCCCGATCACCGACGAGGGCCCGATCGCCGAGACGCCGGGCTTCACGCTGAGCGCCCACCGACTCTCCCACCCCGTCGAGTCCTTCGGCTACCGCCTCGTCGAACCGGACGGCCGCCGCATGCTGCCCGACCGGCTCGCCGCGCACGGCATCACCGGGCGCGACGTCGGCCTGCTACAGCGGGCCGGCGAACTGCGGGGCGTCCGGCTGACGGACGTCAGCGAGCGACGCCCGGGCCAGCGGTTCGCCTTCGTCATGGACACCCGGCTGTGCGACGGCGTCTACGCGCTGGCCGCGGACTGCGACATGCTCGTCATCGAGTCCACCTTCCTGACCCAGGACGCGGCGCTGGCCGAGGAGTTCGGCCACCTGACGGCCGCGCAGGCCGCCCGGGTCGCGGCCGAGAGCCGGGTCCGACACCTGGTGCTGACGCACTTCTCGCAGCGGTACGCGGACCCGGGCGCGTTCGCGGCGGAGGCGCGGGAGGCGGGCTACGGGGGCGATCTGACGATCGCCGAGGACCTGATGCGGGTGCCGATACCGGCACGCTCCGCTGGGTGAACCGGGTTTCCCCCCACCCACCCGCCCTTTCCTGCGCTGCCGCGGCGCTGCCGCGCGGGGTGGTGCGCGCTGCGCGCGGGCGGCGGCCCGCAGGGGCCCAACGGCGGCGAAGCCGCCTCGTTGGGGCCCTGCGGCCGTGTCGGCCTGCGGCCGTGTCGGCCTGCGGCCGTGTCGGCCTGCGGCCGTGTCGGCCTGCGGCCGTGTCGGCCTGCGGCCGTGCCGC
>NZ_BAAGPR010000179.1:0-9464 GCF_054783955.1 Streptomyces mayteni
GGCGCGCGCTCCGCGCGGGTTCGCCCACCCGCCCGTACCTCGGCGCTTCGCGCCGGAAGGGCGGGCCCTGACGGGCCCAGGCCGGCCCTCGGCGCGGGTGCCCCCGCGCTCCGCGCCCCACCACGCTTCGCGCTGGCAGGCCGGGCCCTGGCCGGCTACGCCGCCGGGGACAACGCCACCGGCTCTGCCGCCGGACCGGCGCCCGCGCCGGTGGCGCGGGCGCCGTGCGGAGCGGCTCCGCCGCCACCGTGCGGCTCCGGCGCGGGGTTCGCCCACCGGCCCGCCCCACCTCGGCGCTTCGCGCCGGAAGGGCGGGCCGGGCGGCCCTGCCCCGCAGGCCGGCCTGGCCGGCCGGCGGGGCGCGTGCCCCGCGCCGGGTTTCCCCCACCCACCCCGGCCCTGTCCGCGCTTCGCGCGGCCGGGCGGACACTCCGCACGGAAGCTCCACGGAGTAAGACAAGTCTGATCCCGCCGTGATCGCGCGGGATAGGGTGGCTCGTCTCAACACAGTGCGCGTGTTATGGCTGGAGCAATCGTGGACGGGGTGCAGTTCCGGCTCTTGGGACCCGTCGGCGTCTGGCACGCCGGGCGGCAGATGGGTCCGGTCGAGGCGCGGCAACGGACGGTGCTGGCTCTCTTGTTGCTGGACGCCGGCCGCGCCGTGCCGTCGCGGCGGTTGGAGCGCGCGCTGTGGTACGACGCGCCGGTGGAGCCCGCGGCGGAGGCCGTGCGCGGGCATGTGACGCGGCTGCGGCGGTTGTTGGAGCCACTCGGGGGGCCCGAGCTGGCGGACTCGCCCGAGGGCTACCGGCTGTTGGCGCACCGCCGGCAGGTGGATCTGTTCCGGTTCCGGGAGTTGGTGCGCCGGGCGTTGGCCGGGGATCGGGATCCGGAGCGGGCTGCGGCGCTGTTGCGGTCGGCGCTGGCGTTGTGGCACGGCCCGGCGCTGGCCGACGTGGCGGGGCGCTGGCTGGCCGAGGAGGTGGCCCCCGGGCTCGAGGAGGAGCGGCTCTCGGCGGTCGAGAAGCGCGCCGAGTTCGAACTGTTGTTGGGGCGGCAGCAGGAGGTGGCCTCCGAGCTGCGCACCCTCGTGACGCAGCACCCGCTCCGCGAGCGGCTTCTGGTGCTGCTGATAGCCGCGCTGCACCGCAACGGCGCGCGGGCCGACGCGTTGGCCGTGTACCGGCGGGCCAGGGAGCGGTTCGCCGAGGACCTCGGCATCGAGCCCGGCGGGCAGCTGCGGCGGACGTACGAGGCGATCGTGGCCGACCGGGAGCTGCCGCTCGATCTGATCGGCGAGGAGTTCAGGGCCGGCCTCAGCGGCGGGGCGCCGCCCCCGGAACCGACCCCGGTGCCGCGCCAACTGCCGCCGGACACCGAGACGTTCACCGGCCGGGACGAGGAGCTCGCCACGCTGGACGGGATGTTCCCGGCCTCGGGGCCACGGCCGTCGGGACGGGCCGCGGTGTGTGTGATCACCGGCGCCGGCGGCATCGGCAAGACCGCGCTGGCCGTGCACTGGGCGCACCGGGCCAGGCGGCGGTTCCCCGACGGCCAACTCCACGTCGACCTGCTGGGCTTCGGCCCGACCCAGCTGGCCAGGCCCACGGCCGAGACGGTGCGGCTGTTCCTCGACGCGCTCGGCGTGCCGCCGCAGCGGATACCCGTGTCGGTGGAGGCGCAGGTGGGCCTCTACCGGAGCCTGATGACGGGCCGCCGGATGCTGATCCTGCTGGACAACGTGGCGGACTCGGACCAGGTGCGGCCGTTACTGCCCGGGGCACCCGGCTGTCTGGTGCTGGTCACCAGCCGGGTGGAGCCGACGGCGCTGGTCGCGGCGGAGGGCGCGCGGACGCTGCCGCTCGACGTGCTGTCCGCCGCGCAGTCCCGGGAGTTGCTGCTGCGCCGGCTCGGCGCGCACCAGGTCGCGGGGGACGACGAGCACGCGGTGGGCGACATCGTCTCCCAGTGCGCCGGGCTGCCGCTGGCGCTGGCCATCGTCGCCGCCCGGGCGCAGGTGCGGCCCGGCTTCGGGCTGCACGCGCTGACCGCCGGGTTGGAGGGGACGCCGGCGGGGCTCGACGTGTTCGACGGCGGTGACCCGGCCACGAATGTCCGCACCGTGTTCTCCTGGTCCTACCGGGCGCTGAGCCGGGAAGCCGCCCGGCTCTTCCGGCTGTTGGGGCTGTTGCGCGGGCCCGAGATCTCGGTGTCGGGGGCCGCCAGCCTGGCCGGTCTTCCGGTGCGGACCACCAACCGGCTGCTCGCGGAGCTGAGTCGGGCCCACCTGGTGATCGAGCGGTCGCCTGGCCGCTACGGCTGGCACGACCTGCTGTGGGCGTACGCCCGGGAGTTGACCGAGGCGCAGGACTCCGGCGTGGAGCGGCACGAGGCGCGGCACCGGCTGCTCGACCACTATCTGACCAGCGCGAGCATCGGCGGCGAGTTCCTGGACGAGCACCACCGGATTCCGCTGGTCCCGGCGCCGCCGCGGCCCGGGGTCACGCCGGCGCGGATCACCGACGAGGCGCAGGCCCGGGCCTGGTTCGGGCGCGAGTACCCGGTGCTGCTGGCCGCGATCCGGCAGGCGCAGCTGCTGGGCTTCGACGCGCACGCCTGGCAGCTGGCGTGCGTGCTGCGCGGCTACCTCACCCAGCAGGGGCGCCTTGAGGACCAGGCGACGGCGCACCGGATCGCGCTGACCGCGGCGGGCCGGCTCGACGACCCCAACGCCAGGGCGCACGCGCACCTCGGCCTCGGCCAGGCGCTGTTCCGGCTGGGCTCCGACGCCGAGGGCGAGGCCCAACTACGGTCCGCGCTTGAGCTGTTCGGCCAGACCGGCAACGTGATCGGGCAGGCCGTGAGCCATATCTACCTGAGCATGCGGCTCGAACGCGAGGGCGACCACGTCGCCGGGCTGCACCACAACGAGCAGGCGCTGCGGCTCTACCGGCAGGCCGGCCACCGGGCGGGCGAGGCCCGCAGCATGAACAACATGGGCTGGTTCCACGCCAAGATGGGCTCCTACGAGCGGGCGTTGCGCTGCTGCGAGGAGGCGCTCGACATCCAGCGGGAGCAGGGGAACCTGGCCGGCGAGGCGGCGGCGCAGGACAGCCTCGGCTACATCCACCACCTGATGGGCCGGCACGAACGGGCCATCGCCTACTACGAACAGGCGCTGCGCTTCCGGCGGGACGCGCGGCGGCTGCCCGCCGGGCTCACCCTGAGCCGGCTCGGCGAGGCGCAGCTGGCGGCCGGCCGGCGCGCTGCCGGTCTCGCCACCCTGCGGCGGGCGCTCGAACTGCTCGACGAGCTGGCGCCGGCCGAGGCCGGGCCGGTGCGGGCCAGGATCGCCGAGCTGACCGCCGGGTCGAACGACGAGGAGGATTCGGGCGGTTGAGCCGCCAAGGGGCGGGCCCGGGACGACATCGCGGGTGCCGGCCCTGCTCAGTGGCGGCTTCGCGGGCTACATTGCTCGCCATCGACACCTGCCGGGGCGCGAACGGAGACATCGTGGACGGCGACGGGGACCGTGTGGAATTCCGCCTCCTGGGGCCCGTGGGGGTATGGGCCGGCGGCCGGCTGCTGGGCCCGGCGACCGCCCAGCAGCGGACGGTGCTGGCCACCCTGCTGCTCGACCCGGCCCGGGTGGTGGCCATGGACCGGTTGGTGACGGCCGTCTGGGGGGCGACGCCGCCGGCCACCGCGCGGAACGCGGTGCAGGGCGTCGTCTCCCGGCTGCGGCGGCTGCTGGCGCCGTTCCCCGAGGTCGAGTTGGCCACCTCGGTGCGCGGCTACGCGCTGCGTACCGATCCGGACTCCGTCGACCTGCACCGCTTCCGCCGGCTGGCCAGGCGGGCGCGTGGCGCCGCCGTCGCCCCCGAGGAGGCCGCCGAACTCCTGGGCGCCGCCCTCGGGTTGTGGCGCGGCCGGGCGCCGCTCGTCGACGTGGCGGGGCCCTGGCTGCCGGACGCGGTGGCCCCGGGCATCGAGGAGGAGCGGCTGGCGGCCGTCGAGGCGCTGGCCGCGGCCGACCTGGCGCTCGGGCGGGACGCGGCGGTGGTCGCCGAGCTGTCCCCGTTACTCCCGGAACACCCGCTGCGGGAGCGGATGGTGAGCCTGCTGATGGTCGCCCTGCACCGCGGCGGACAGCGCGCCGAGGCGCTCGACGTGTTCCGCCGGGTGCGCCGCAGGTTCGCCGACGACCTGGGCATCGAGCCGGGAGACGAACTCCAGCGGCTGCACCGGGCGATCCTCGCCGACCAGGAGACGCCCTGGCCGCCCGCGGGGGCCGGCGACCGGCCGCCGGCCGCCACACCAGGCGCCGGGGCGGTGGCCCGGGTGCCGCGTCAACTCCCGGCGGACACCGAGGCGTTCACCGGCCGGCGGGCCGAGCTCGCGGCCCTCGACGGGCTGTTGCCGCGCCAGGCGTCGGCCGGCGAGGCGGGCGGCACCCCGGTGTGCGTCATCACCGGCACCGGCGGCGTCGGCAAGACCGCGCTCGCCGTGCGCTGGGCCCACCGGGTCAGGGAGTCCTTCCCCGACGGCCAGCTCTACGTGAACCTGCTGGGCTTCGGCCCCGGCCGCCCGGCCAGGCCGCCGGCCGAGGCGGTGCGGCTCTTCCTCGACGCGCTCGACGTGCCGGCGCAGCGGGTACCCGCCTCGGTCGACGCCCAGGTCGGCCTCTTCCGCAGCCTGCTCGCCGACCGCCGGATGCTCGTCCTGCTGGACAACGCGCTCGACTCGGCCCAGGTCAGGCCGCTGCTGCCGAACTCCCCAGGCTGCCTGGTGCTGGTCACCAGCCGCAACGAGCTGACCGGCCTGGTCGCCGCCGAGGGCGCCAGGCCGCTCCCCCTCGGTCTGCTCTCCGACACCGACTCGAGGGAGTTGCTCGAACGCCGGCTCGGCCGCGGCAAGGTGACCGCCGAACGGGACGCGGTCGACGACATCGTGGCCCGCTGCGCCGGGCTGCCGCTGGCGCTGGCCATCGTGGCGGCCCGCGCCGGCTCACGGCCCGCGTTCCCGCTCGGCGCCCTCACCTCGGGCCTCGACGACGACTCGGGCCCCGGGGAGCTCGGCTCGCTCGACGTGTTCGACGGCGGCGACTCCGGGGCCAGCGTGCGCACCGTACTCTCCTGGTCCTACCGGGCGTTGACGCCGGCCGCCGCCCGGCTCTTCCGGCTGCTCGGCCTCGCCCTGGCCCCGGAGATCTCGGTGGCCGGCGCCGCCAGCCTGGCCGGGGTGCGTCCGCGCGCCGCGCATCTGCTGCTCTCCGAGCTGACCAGGGCCCACCTGGCGTGGGAGCGGTCGCCAGGACGGTACGGCTGGCACGACCTGCTGTGGGCCTACGCGGAGGAGCTGGCCCTGGAGCGGGACGACGCCGCCGAGCGGCGGGCGGCGCTGCACCGGCTGCTCGACTACTACCTGCACGCCGCCAACCTGTGCGACCAGCAGCTCGACCAGTACCACCGGGTGCCGATCGCCCTGCCGCCGCCGCGCGCCGGGGTGACCGTGCCGCGGGTCACCAGCGCCGCCCACGCCGTCAGGTGGTTCCTGCACGAGCACCAGGTGCTGCTGGCCGCCATCCGGCACGCGGCGCGCCACGGCTTCGACGACCACGCCTGGCGACTCGCCGGCGTCAGCCGGGGGTTCCTCTCCCAGCACGGCCACTCCGAGGCCCAGGCGGCGGCGCACCGGATCGCCCTGGAGGCAGCGGCGCGGCTCGGCGACCCGCGGGCGCTCGGCCACGCGCAGATCGGTCTGGTGCAGGCGCTGATCAGGCTGGGCGACGACGCCGAGTGCGAGGAGCGGCTGCGCACGGCGTACGAGCTGTTCGGCGCGGCCGGCGACCGGGTCGGGCAGGCGCTGACCCACATCTACCGCAGCCTGCTGCGGGACCGGGCCGGCGACTACGCGGCCGGGGTGCGCCACAACGAGCTGGCGATGCGGCTCTACCGGCAGGCCGGCCACCGGGGCGGCGAGGGCCGGTCCATGAACAACGTCGGCTGGTTCCAGGCCCAGTTGGGCAGGTACCGCGAGGCGCTGGCCAGTTGCCAGGCGGCCCTGCTGATCCACCGCGAACTGGACGACGGCCCGGGCGAGGCGGCCACCCTGGACAGCCTGGGCTACATCCACCACCGGCTCGGCCACCTCGAGGAGGCCGTCGACTACTACCGGCGGTCGCTGCGCGGCCGGCACGACTGGGAGCACGCGCTGGCCGCCCGCACCCTGGGCCGGCTCGGCGAGGCCCAACTCTCCACCGGCCGGCTCGCCGAGGGCCGCGAGACGCTGCGCCAGGCCCTCGCCCTGCTGGAGGACCTGGCCCCAGGCGACGCGGACGCCGTACGCGCCCGCATCGCCGAACTCGACGGCGCGGGCGGCGGCGTCGGCGACGTGGGGCGGCCCGCCTAGGGCGTGTCCGTAAAGTCTCGTCGGATCAGCCCGCGGCGTCAGACGCGGTGCTCCCCCAGACTTCGTCCGGGAGGTGCCCCCATTCGCTTCCCGCAAGGCGCCGGATCGCAGCTCATACTTGGCCGTATTCGCGCGATTCGGTAACGCAGCGAGGTGCCGTGTTTGGGGGCACCTCCCAGGCCGCCAGGCCTGGGGGAGTCGCGGGCCCGGCGAGACTTTGCGGACATGCCCTATGCTCCGGGTTGGGCAGCCGGTGTCGGCCGGCGGCCGGCGATCCGGCGCGCCAGCTCCCAGACGGCCAGCGCGATCGCGAACGCCTCGGCCCCGAGCAGCAGCCCGGCGCAGAGCAGGCTGTACCAGAACCGGCCGGCCAGCGGTCCCTCGGCAAGCCCTTCGGCCGCCCACACGAGGTACTCGACGAACACCGGGATCAGCAGCGAGAACCAGGCCGTCACCCCCAGGAACCCGGCCAGCCACAGCCAGCGGAACCACCGCCCGACCCGCAGGTCCGTCTCCGAGGAGGCCGCCAACTCCTCGGCCTGCTCCTCGCTGAGCCGGCCGAACGCCCGCCGCAGCAGCAGGGACTTGACCCGCCACAGGTTGTGGCAGCCGAGCGCGTTGACCAGCACCGCGTACAGGTCGGTGCGCAGGAAGACCATGGACTGCCACAGCATCTGGACCACCTTGACGAACACCCAGGCCGCCAGCAGCGAGTCCACCGTGCCGGGCGGCGACCAGGCGCCGACGTCGATCGCCAGCCGTCCGGCGAGCAGCGCGGCGAGCAGCACCGAGTCGACGGCGAGCCCGCCGAGCAGCGGGCCGTAACGCTGGCGGCGCGGCACCGTCCACAGCTGGGTCAGGTCGGTCTCGAAGACCAGCATGATCATGCGGCGGTCGATCCCGAACCGGGTCTGGATGCCCAGCGCCCTGGCGGCCAGCCAGTGGCCGCACTCGTGGCTGGCGGCCGCGAACCACACGAAAGGCACCCAGGCCAGCGCGCTCACGCCGATGTCGTCGAAGGCGAAGGCGTCCTCACCCGGGTCCGGCACGAGCCCGGGCCTGACGACGAGCACGCCGACCGCGAAGAGCAGGCAGGCCGCGTAGACCGCCCACGCCACCGGGCCGAAGAAGGGCCGGACGGTCTCCCGGCGGATCGCGGTCATCCACCGCCGCGCCTGGATGGGCGCGTTCTTCGCCGGCTCCGGCAGGGCCTCGTCCGCGCCCTCGCCCTCCTCGGCGAGGAAGCCCAGCTCGCCCAACGTCTCGACGAAGGAAGGGACGTTGACCGGCTGGCCGGCGAACGCCTCGGCCTCGGCGGCCGCCTCGTCGACGGTGGCGCCGCGCCGCAGCGCCTCGATCACCACGCCGCCGACCGCCGGGATGGTGACGAACGTGCCGGTGGCCGGATCGCCCACCAGCACCTCGTCGTCGCCCTCTGGCACCACGCTGAGCGGCCGCAGCCGCACCGTCGTCGTCATCGACGCTCCGGGGAGTCGGCCGGCGCCAGCGCGCACACCGGGCAGTCCGGGTTCCTGGTGAACGGCTGCCAGCTGGGCGCCAGGCCCTCGCGCAGGTCGAGGACGATCCGGCCCCCGGCGGCGCGCGGCGGCTCGAAGCCTGTCAGGTGTCGCTTCGCCTCGAAGGCGACGAGCGAGCCGATCAGGGTGGCCATCGGGCCGGTCAGCGGGTTGCTCAGCTCGATCTTCTCGGCCAGCCGCAGGGCGGCGCCGGCCGAACTCCCCGGCGCCGGACGGTCGGCGGCGTCACAGGCCAGACAGGGCGTGCGGCCGGGGATCACCGACTGGTACATGATCTGGGACGGCGTGCCGCCACCCCCGACGAACGGCACGCCGGCGCGCACGGCGGCCTCGTTCACCCACAGCCCGGCGTCCGGGTGGCCGTCCACCCCGCCGGCGATCAGGTCCACGCCCTCGGCGAGGTCCGCCAGGTCGCCTGGCCCCGAGATCCAGCGCTCGACGGCGCGGACCTCGATGGTCGGGTCGTACTCCCGCACCCACTCGGCGGCCCGCTCCGTCTTGGCGCGGCCCACGTCGCGGTGCCGGTAGAGGAACTGCCGGGCGAAGTTCCTGGGTTCGACGCGGTCGCGGTCCACCAGCGTCAGCCGCCCGACGCCGAGCCCGGCCAGGCACTGCACCAGCGTGGAACCACCGCCGCCGACCCCCAGCACCAGCACGTGCGCGGCCCGCAGCCGCCGCACGAACTCGGCGCGCGGCCGGTCGAGTCCGGCGTAGGCGCCGAAGAACGACAGATTGGAGAAGTGCCGGGCGTCCGCCGTCGGCTCGCCGAGCCAGCGCCCCTCGGCGTCCTCCACCAGGCCGAGCGAGTCCAACCCGGTGAGGCCGTCGGCGACTTCGGCCTCCGTGACCGCGAAGCCGCGCGCCACGAGCGCGGCACTCAACTCGGCGGCGGTCCGCGCCGCCCCGCTCAACTCGTCGAGCAGCGCCGCCACCTGGCCCGTCGGATCGCCCAACGTGACCGCCTCACGGGCGTCGCGCACCACCAGGAGATCGTCCCCGACGGTCTCCCACACGCACTCCTTCAAGGTGACCCGCATCGTCTCCCCGTCGAGCCGAACGAACGAATTTACGAACGTCGCGAAAGAAGAACCGCGGGGAGGGGGAGCACCACGGCCAGGTGCCCCGCCCTCCCCGCGGAGGCCGTCAGCAGACGGTGTCAGTGGCTCAGGTGGCCGGGTTCTGGGTCGCCTTGACGGCCTCGACCTTCTTGACCTTGATCTCCATCTCACTGCCTCCTCGCTGAAAGGGGAACGGCCCGGGTTACCGCCCGGCGTGAGCCGGGGGTGAGAACCGCTGCGGCCTAGCGTGGGGGGCGCCGCTGATTCCCCACTGACCCCCGGCTGATCCGACCGCGGGTTCCCCCCCACCCTCCCCCAGCTAACGCTGGGCGGTGCCCCCACAAGCCCTTTCTCGCGCTGCGCGCGGGGGTGGCCTGCGGCCGGCGCGGCCCGCCCAGGGGCCGGCCCGGCGCTCCGCGCGGGGCGCGTCCGCGCCGAGGCGCCTGCCGGGTGGCGG